>JAZSIZ010000115.1:0-7585 GCA_045534015.1 Victivallaceae bacterium
TGATCCCTGGCGAGCTGCCGATCGTGGTCACCCTGGGCAATCATGTGTTCTGGGGCTGAACCTTTGAGGATACTTTATCTTTATCCTACGGTAATAATCGCTCAATGGAGCTTGTGCAGATCGAAAATTGCACCTGAAAACGTTAGAAACGGATCGGGGCCGCTGTATATTACCTGACGGGGATTAAACGGGTAAAAAGTGAAGGACAACAGAGAGGTTTTTTCCCGGTTCGGAGGGCGGAAAACATAGAAAACGTAGTAGGGTATTTAGGTTTTTAACATAACCGCTACCAGCACTTTACAGGACTTGTTTAACGACAAGTCCTTTTTTCTTGCTTGAAATCAACGATTTACGCTTACATCTCACCGTTCTTGACAACTTTGCTATCTATTGGTTAAGGTTGATGATTTGGCTCTCTGCTTACATTTTGCTTACACGAAATGTAAACAAAATGTAAGAATATCCATAGTAATGCCGTTATCATTGATAAACCCGAGTTCAAGGCAATCTTTTCCGAGATATGCCATAGCGTGTTTTTTGCCGACATCGTCAGCAAGACGCTTCAGCCATGTTTCTGCGAAAGTGTGATAGTATACGGCATCATTGATCATGTGTTCACCTCATCAAAAGATTTTACAGGCAAATTGCTTTATTCCACAAATGCAGCGTTCTAAAACATCCTGCTGTTCGGCAAGCGGAGTATTCCGGTCAAGTACGGCAACATTCAAACGAATGGAGAAAGATTTTCCGGTACGGACGATGAGAAAACCTTTGTCTAAAAGTTTCTTTTCAAGTTCCGCTGCGGCTTCGGAAGAAAGGTCTGTTCCCAAATCCAAAACACCCCGGCTTAACTTATGAATCAACTTCCATTTAGCAGGAAACCAGGCAAATTTCAATTCCGGCCAATCTGAACCGGCAGGAACTATATTGGGTTCTTTCATCTCAATTTCCGGAATCGTTTTCTGTAAATATTCCCAATAATCATGCCAAAATTGACTGACTTGTTCATCTTTTACCGGACGATAGCCGCGCCGTTCTTTTTCCACGGCCGCCAACAGAACAGCTGCACGGTATTGGCTGCGAAGATCGTTTTGGGCGGCGAACCATTGAGCTGCAGATTCATAAGAAACACAATGAGGGTAATTTGCAGCTTCCAAATTATTCAGCAGATAATTTTCCGGTGCTATAATGCCGACCTCCGCACACGATAATTGAAGTTCCTGACGAATTTTTTCTGCCCGCAGGAAATATCTTGCCGCTTGTTCTTCCTGAGCGACAGCATCGATTTTATTTTCCAAAAGAAGTGCAATTTTATTGGATTTGCTTTCAGCGATCAGCAGCAGATCCGACTCGCCATATTGTGGATCAGTTACCGAGTGGAAACCATCAAAGCGAAAGAATTTTTCAGTGATCCCGAATTGCTCAAGCATCCATCCGGCGAACTTCTCATTTACGCTCCACTCTTCGAGGAACAGCAAATCGGTATCTCTTTCCAGAACACATTCGATTTTTGCATTTTGCCAATTCATATTCCCTCCGTATATGCTGCAATGGTTCTTATTTTGCATATAATATAGCACTGATAAGTGGACTTTTTGCGTCCACTATGTTCGCCAATATAAAAAAATTAATATTTTTTTGCCTTAAACACAAAAAAACTCCGGTAAAGATATGCGTTTGCACGTCCTTGCCGGAGTTTCTGTTGATTGAGCACTCCCAACAGCCATGTATTCCGAAAAGTTCCATTTGCTCTTTCCACGAATATGGTGCTTCTGAACCTTCCATCATTTCGTGTTCGTTATCCCAAGACTCTTCGCTCACCCTGTTTTCGGCTTGCTCGCGTGTTCCGAAATGAAAGCCGACATCACCACGCCGAAACACTTCAAAACGCGCCGGTGTTCCATGATACACGAGCAAAGGCTTGCCTTTTTCGTCAACTATGGCGGAAGCCCCCTTGACAGCGTGGTTTTTAGATGCTATATTTCATACCCGTGCACAACGCTGCGAGCCGGTGTATTAGGTCGCGATATAAAAGGAGCACTATTCGCGCTATCGGGCCCGGCCACGGGGTGCTCCGCCTTTTCCCAATCTCCAAACCAATTCTTAAAGAATGGGATTTTGGTGAGAATCTCTTTCATGCTTCCGGTGAAGCTCTTTTTTACCTCTGCGATCTGCCTGTCTACTTTGGCTTGCAATTCGGGCGGCAAGGACACCCCCCCGGGGCGCTGTATGTCCGGTACTGTCTGATAGAGCCCGCCCTCCGCTTGCTCCGCTTGAGAGCCAAGCCGAAATGTCACATTGCGAATCCACTCTGCTGCGGTAATGTCTCCGTGCTGCTGAAAATAAGAAGCCATGCGGAACAAAAGAAATCCTGGACAATCGGCAAGAAGCATGAAATTAAGATAAAAGTATCATATTTTATTTGAAAAAAGATGTTTTTATGATATTTTATTCGTACTGTGATTATGCACAAATTAAAACGGAGCTGAAAAATGAATTATCCGGAACGAATAAATAATACAGTGGAATTGGAAGATTTACTTTCCATCCCTTCTGCAAAAGTAATTGAAATGATGAGACGTTTGGATGGAGACATCATGATTCTCGGTATAGCCGGAAAAATGGGTGTCACTATGGGGCGTCTGGCTGTCAGAGCAATTAAGGAGGCGGGTGTCAGCAAAAAAGTAATCGGAGTTGCACGCTTCTCCAATCCGGAAGACCGGAAAAAACTTGAATCATGGGGTATTGAAACAATTGCCTGTGATTTGCTTGACCGTGAAGCTGTCGGCAAACTTCCGCAAGTTCCCAATATCATTTTTATGGCAGGAAGAAAATTCGGAACTGACGGCAGCGAAGCTCAAACATGGGCAATGAATGTGCTTGTTCCTGCTTATGTCGCAGAACATTTCAAAGCCAGCAGAATTGTGGCATTTTCAACCGGATGTGTATATCCTCTTGTCGATATCAACACCGGCGGCTGTACAGAGGAAATCGTGCCGTCTCCTGTCGGAGAATATTCCCAATCCTGTCTTGGCAGAGAGCGGATATTTCAATATTATTCGCTTTGCAATAAAACCCCGGTTCTTCTTTTCAGGCTGAATTATTCCATCGATTTGCGTTATGGCGTTCTTCATGATATTGCCCGCAATATATGGGAAGGCAAACCGGTGGATAATACAGTCGGTTATTTCAATGTGATCTGGCAGGGCGATGCCAATGCCGCGGCATTACTTGCGTTGGAATTGACCGATCCGTCAGTGGCGATTCTCAATGTTACAGGACCGGAAACAGCTTCTGTCGAAAAAACGGCAAAAATGTTCGGCAAACTGATGAATCGGGAAGTTATTTTTAAAGGTACTCCGGGCAACAGCTGTTATTTAAATGATGCAGCAAAAATGTTCCGTCATTTCGGCTATCCTTCTGTATCCCTCGAACAAATGATCCGCTGGCAGGCTGACTGGATCATCAATGGCGGAGAATCTATCGGAAAACCGACACATTTTGAAGTCAACAATGGAAAGTTTTGAATCATGAAGAGCATAAAAGATATTTCTCCGTCTGTATTGGCAGAGTTCCGCCGGGGGACTGTGATTCCGGCACAGCCTCTGGCACTGGATGCCAACCGTAATTTTTGTCCTGAATATCAGCGGGCACTTTGCCGTTACTACATCGATGCCGGAGTCGGGGGGATTGCTGTCGGAGTACACTCGACCCAGTTTGAGATCCGCAAGCCTGAAATCGGATTATTTGAGCCGGTATTGCGTCAAACTTCTCAATTCATTGATGAGTGGTGTGCTGAAACTGATCGCAAGATCCTGAAAGTCGGCGGCATTTGCGGCAGAACAGAGCAGGCTTTATATGAAGCCGGTTTTGAAGCTGAAAATGGATATGATGCCGGATTGTTGAGTTTGAGTGCCTTTGCCGGAGACAGTATTGAAACGATGTTGGAACATTGCCGGCAGGTTGCAAAAATTATTCCGATCATCGGTTTTTATTTACAGCCGTCAGTAGGCGGAAGAATTCTTCCTTATGAATTTTGGCGGGAATTTGCCAAAATAGATAACGTACTTGCCATTAAAATGGCTCCATTTAATCGTTATTGCACCATAGACGTTGTGCGTGCGGTGGCAGAATCCGGTCGTGACATTACGCTTTACACCGGGAACGATGACAATATCGTGGTTGATTTGTTAACAGAATATCGTTTCGGTGATAAGAAAATCCGGGTTCGGGGCGGTCTGCTTGGACATTGGTGCTGCTGGACAAAAAAAGCGGTTGAATTATTGCAGGAAATACATGCTGTTACTGATTGTAATTCACCAATTCCTGCGGAAATGTTGACCAGAGCAATTGAAATTACTGATGCCAATGCGGCATTTTTTGATCCACGGAATGGATTTGCCGGTTGTATTCCCGGAATTCACGAAGTTTTGCATCGTCAGGGATTGCTTCCGGGAATCTGGTGTTTGAATCCGAAAGAAGTTCTTTCAGCCGGACAGGCACAGGAAATCACCCGGGTACATGATGCTTATCCCCATTTGCATGACGATGATTTTGTTACAGAAAATCTTGAAAGGTGGCTTGCTGATTGATTTTTTTGAGTGGGGGTGGATTGGGGATAACTGTTATTGAAATTCCCCTGTTCACCCTGCCAAACACCGCATTGCGAAGATCAGCTTGCGTGTTCTGATTACGGCAGAAAACGGCATCAAAAGCCGTTTGGGAACGTTGGTCGGCATTCGGCAGAAAAAGAGAACTTACGATTGCTTTTTCAGGTTTTTATTTCCTTGGATTTATCTGCCGGATGGCAGAGTATTTTCTGAACTTTTCAACTTCCCATGCGGCTTAACCGTAAAAAAATCACTTCTGCTCCAGCAAGTCAAGATAATCGCTGAAATTCATTACAGCATAGGCACTTGCCATCGCACAATTTATCCAGCCGGCAAGTTTGCCGCGCTCATTGGTTTCCCAATAGGTCATATAGCGTCCGGTTTCCGGATCCTGTCCACGGGTAATGGCATCAGCAAGTGCTTTGGCTTTGGCAAGATCCAGCGGATTTTTGCTTTTCTTGTGCATTGATACATAGAAATTCAGCAATGCCGCAGCACTGGCATCGATCGGTACATAATAGGCATACTGTTCAAGCACACAGGGCAGCAGCCACTGTGTACTGTGCGATCTGAAAATCGGGAAACGGGGCATCGGCTGTTCCCAGACGACAAACTGATCTTCGGCATAACGCAGAAGTATGCGGGCATATTCTGTATCTGCTTTGGAACACTTCTCCTGTTTCAGCAGATATTGAGCATATCTTGCTGCGGTATGTTTGGTATTGTTCACATAAGGAGCCCGGGGGATTTGATCCTCAAATTGTCCTTCCCAGTTGAATGCCGGCTGTACATTTTTACGGATGTAATTGATTGCACGGTCGGCAGCCTGAAGATATCGGTCACTTTTGCACACTTTGCCGATGTGGTTGAGAAAATCTGCGATTTCGACGGGGACACAATAATTCGGTTCACGCTCTTTGGCATTCAGTGAGTTGTCAGTCGGCATGACCGGATTACCGTTTTCCTGATGGATCTTGAGATACCAGCTGCCGTTGTCAAGCTGGGTCTTGCAGTAGGTATCGGCGATGCGTTTGGCGGCATCCAGATATTTTTCATCTTTCACGGTATCGTAAAGAAGCATATAAGCTTCTCCGGCAGTACAGGGATAGATCATCATTATTTGACCGGTATATGCTTTTGAAGCCCGTTCCTGCCACATATATGTCGGCGGCATATATTCCAGTGGCGTACCGGGTTTTGCGCTTATACTGATCAGGTAATCAGCACATTTGCATGCAATATCCAGTGCGGCTTCCCGGTCATCCGGACTTAATCGGGCATAATTGATCATGCCTTTGATCACGCTGGCAATGATTTTATTGGGATAGCAGTAAAGCTGATATGTGCGGGAAGGTTTGCCGGTTTTGCGCCATGATTGGATATGTTTCTGTTCAAAAATATATTTGAATGCCATCGCGGCACTTTCGCGGTAACCGCAGCGTGGCGGGGCGTAATTGCCGCGGAAAGGCGATGCGCGGTAAAATTTGCGCATTCCGGAGTTATCCACCACCTGACCATCGGCATTCAGAGCATCAACAGACACCGTGGTGAATCCCACCGGCAGTTTGTCCCATACGGCACAGAGCGGCTCATCGGGGCGTTCTGCGGTAAAAGTATGGATCTTATTTTCAGCATCGACCACGGTGAAACGGTATTTGTCAACGCCCGGGAACGCTGTAAATTCAAAACTTGGAACATAGATGAAACGCATTGCATGATTATTCCAGAAAGGGGCTTTTCCGCCGATTTTACCCGGAGCAATGGGATTCATTGCATCGGCGCGTGCCATTTTTTCCAATTCTGCTGCCGTCGGCAGTTCCACGGCTGTTCCTGAAATACACATAGCAATCAAGCCTCCGGATATAAATTTTCTGATCATAAAAATGTTTCCGTAAAAATTTGTAAAAGAAAGGCAATTGCATCAACCTTAATCAGCCTTCCGGATAACAATATACCACTGCGATCGGATGTTTGCAATCGTTATAAAAAATTTTTACAGAATTTGTGACATTATTTTCTTTTTCAGGATTTGAAAATTACCTTTTCTGTTGGTATATTACCCGGGTGATATGTAAAAGAGAAAATTTTTATTATGCGTCTGGATAAATTTCTTTCTGAATCGACACCGCACAGCCGTAAGGATATACGTACTTTTGTGAAACGCAAAGTTATCAGCGTCAATGGAGTATGCGCCAAAAGTGCTGATATGAAAGTCGATGAAAATAAAGATGTTGTATGTGTAAATGGTAAAGCCGTACAGTATAAGAAATTCATTTATCTCATGCTGAATAAGCCGCAGGGATATTTGAGTGCCACCGAGGATGACCGTGATCCGGTGGTCGTGGAACTGGTTCCCGATGAGTTCAAACACTTTGCTCCTTTTCCGGTGGGCAGGCTGGATAAAGATACTGAAGGTCTGCTTCTGCTGACCAATGACGGTCAATTTGACCACAAACTGATGGCTCCGGGGAAAAATATTTTTAAGCGTTACTATGCTGAACTTGATCTTCCGGCAACCCGCGAAGATATTGCGGCATTTGCTTCCGGTATGGAATTCAAAGAATTCACCGCCAAACCGGCACGGCTGGAGATCGACCCGGCTGATCCCCGGAAAGTTTATGTGGAAATCGCCGAGGGGAAATACCATCAGGTCAAAAGGATGTGTGAAAAAGTCGGCAAAAATGTGCAGTTTCTGAAACGGGTCGCCATCGGTGATCTGCAGTTGGATGAAACTCTGGGATGCGGTAAAGTAAGGGAATTGACCGCAGAGGAACTGGCTCTTTTCGGCTGGTGAAATCAAGAGGTATCTTTACTGTCGGCGCGGTGCCGCCCTGCCAAGCTCCTATGAGAGACTGAATTTCAAGTGTTGTTTGCAAAAAAATCGTAAAAAAGTTGGTAATCAGCAAAAGATGATTCAAAAAGGTGTGCTCTTGTCTTGCTCCTATTCGCGTTCTACAATGCTTCTGCCATGAAGC
>JAZSIZ010000002.1:0-5026 GCA_045534015.1 Victivallaceae bacterium
TATCCGAGCCCCAGCGAAGCGACTCGTCACGGCGTAGTGAAACGAAGACGGACGGGCGAGTTTTTTCGCAACCCGCCGAGCGGGCGGGAAAAAAAGTTTTCCCTTTCCCCCGCGCCCCTTTCTCTTTCAAAAAAAGCGGAATTCTTTGTTGAGTTTTTCCTGCGGATTTTGGTGCAGAAAAATGCAATAATAAGGTAACATTGTTTGCCAGAAGTTCTATTAAAGTGAACTTCTCTTCGGGAAATGTACATTTGTGCATGGCTTAATCCTTATCATGTTACGCGCACTTTGTACCACGGTGAGGAATCTGGCTTTGCCGTTTCCGGCATCACAGTTGCGCGACAGCTCCCGATTCACACGGGATTCACTCATTATTCCGTGAAGATTGTTTCATAATATAACACCGAAAAGTATATTTTGCAATATTTTTCACTTGAAAAAAAGTCTCTCTGAAGATAAGTTATACAAAACACATCAACATGGAGAAAAAACTATGTTCAATAAAACAAGTATGAAATTTCTGGAGCAGCTGATGCGCTCCGCCAGTCCCACCGGTTATGAATCAGAAGCCGCCGTGATCTTCCGGGATTACCTGCGCGACTGCTGTGAAGTAAAATGCGATGTCATGGGCAATACCATTGCCGCACTCAATACATCAGCCCCGGTGCGGGTTATGCTTTCCGGTCACTATGATGAGATCGGTTTCCAGATCGTTTACATTTCCGATGAAGGTCTGCTTTACTTCCGCCCCAATGGCGGTATCGACAAACTCAATGTGCCTTCCAGTGAAGTGGATATTATTACCGCCAAAGGCAGAGTTCCCGGGGTGATCGGAAAAAAACCGATCCATCTGCTTTCCGAATCAGAGCGCAGTAAAGCGATCGAGATCAAAGATATGTGGATCGATATCGGTGCAGAAAACCGCAAAGAAGCCGAAAAAATGGTCGCCGTAGGTGATCCGGTGGTCATGCGGGAAAACTTCCGTATGCTCAATAAGTACCGTTTTATTTCCAAAGGCACAGATGATAAAATCGGGGCATTCATCGTTGCAGAAACCATGCGCCGTCTCGCCAAACGCAAACTCAACGTGGCAGTCTACGGTGTCGGAACCGTTCAGGAAGAGGTCGGTCTGCGCGGAGCTGTTGCCGGAGCGTATTCCATAGATCCGCACATCGGTTTCGGTATCGACGTCGGTTTTGCCACTGATCTGCCGGATATTCCCAAAAAACAGTATGGCGACATAACTTTAGGAAAGGGTCCGGCTTTAAGTCACAGCTGCGACAATAATATCGTACTGGGCAAAATCATCCGGGCGACCGCAAAAGATAAAAAGATCCCCTATCAGGAATCTGTTGCACACCGTGCCACCGGAGGTACCGATACTGCGGCGATCCAGCTTTCCCGGGGCGGTACTGCCACGGCTCTTTTCAGCATTCCCAACCGTTACATGCACAGTCAGGTGGAAATGTGCGACCTGCGGGATGCTGAAGCTGCCATTGAATTGCTCACTGAAACCATCGCTTCTTTCAGCGGTGAAGAATCATTCATCCCGATTCAGTAAAATATGAAAATGAAAGAAAAAGGACTTGCCAATTATGTCCACACCGGCGGATTCAACCGGTTGGCGGGTCGTCCGGATGCTCCCGGCAGCTGGCGGCCGGAACATACTTTCCGCTACTGGCGGATCTTTTTGGTCATTTGCGGCACAGCATTTCTGCTGACCGGCATGTTCTTTGTGATATTTTAACCATTAATAAAATGAGGAATTATAAATCATGTTAGTTGACAAACCGATTGCCGAACTGCTGAAATACACCGGCAGAAATCCACGTCCTGTTGATTTTGATGCCTACTGGGAACGGGCATTGACCGAAATGAAAAATACCGATCCGCAGATTGAGTTGATCGAATCGGAATTCAAATTCCCGGGTCTGGAATGTTTTGACCTTTACTTCACCGGTGTGCGCAATGCCCGTATCCATGCAAAATTTGTCAAACCGGCAAATCTGACTGCTCCGGCACCGGCAATGATCATGTTTCACGGCTACACCGGCTGTTCTCCGGATTGGATGGGAGTGATCCCGTACGCCGCCGCCGGATTTGCCGTTGCGTTCATGGATTGCCGCGGTCAGGGCGGAAAGTCTGAAGATACCGGCGGTCATAAGTTCAATACCTTCCACGGACAAATCATCCGTGGATTGGATAATGATTCCCCGGACGATCTGCTTTTCCGTCATATCATGCTCGATACCGCTGAACTTACCGGAATCGTTATGGATATGCCGGAAGTTGATGCCTCAAGAGTAGGTGTCACCGGCGGATCCCAGGGAGGCGGCTTGACTCTTGCCTGTGCCTCACTGGTTCCTGAAGTCAACCGGATCGTCCCCATCTACCCCTTTCTTTCCGATTATCTGCGGGTTTGGGAGATGGATCTGGCAGCCGGTGCTTATGCTGAATTGAAAGATTATTTCCGCCGTTTCGATCCCCGGCATGAGCGGCACGATGAGATTTTCCAGCGTCTGGGTTATATTGATGTCCATCATCTTGCACCGCGCATCAAAGCGAAAACATTGATGTTCACCGGTATGATGGATACCACCTGTCCGCCATCGACCCAGTTTGCCGCCTACAATGCGATCACGGCGGAAAAAGATTACATTCTCTATCCGGATTACGCTCATGAGGGATTGCCGGGATCAGGAGATATTATTTTCAAATTCATGTCGGAAATGCTTTGAAATACCACAGAGGAGTGAATCTTTAATGAATAATTTTGTCACCTCACTTCCGGCACAGGCGGCGGCACGCTGTATCATCAATACAGCGCAATCCATCGGCTTGCTCGATTCTCCCATAGCGGTTTCCAACGAGCTTGCCGAAGCGGAAAAAATGTTGATCGTCAAGATGTTTCAAAAGATGGACGAACACATAAAAACTCACGGCGAGGAACTTTCCCCCGATGAGATAAGTTCACTTTTCACCTTTGTATTTGCCAAAGCTGCCGAAGCAGTAACCAATATGTTCAATCACAAGGAACAGCAGTTTGATCTGCTCGGCATGTTTGACGGCAGAATACCGCTTTATGCCGATGATGCGATCACTGCCGAATTCAAAAGTTCACAGTTTCCTGCTCTCTGCGCTCAAAATTATCTGGAGTTTACCGGAAATGAGGCGGAAACTCTTGCCGGATGCGATCCGCTGCTTTTGCTCTTTGAAGCACTCAAATGGTGTTTCCGGTTGAGCTGTCACTTTGCTGTTACCGTGGTGGAAAATCACAATGCCATATCATAACCGCCGGAAGATTCAATAGAGAAACAATATGATGTTGCCGTTTGCGGCGGCGGGATAGCCGGAGTTGCCGCCGCTCTTGCCGCAGAAAAAATGGTTTCTCCGCAAGAGATCCCAGCAAGGGAAGTGCAGAAAGAGATCATCGCCGGCGGGGGGATAATCCACATTGCCGACGGTTATTTATTCGGTCAGAAAAAAATAAATCAGGAGTAATAATATGTTTAATGGTCTTGGAATGCACCCGGGAAATCTGTCGTGGCTGTCAAATGCACAAAGCCGCTCGATCTCTCCGGAAAACTTCACCGGAAAAGCCGGCAGAGGCGGCATGGCAACTGACGGAACCGGTGCCCCTCATGCGGTGAATCTGGGTACCGGATGGAAAATTTCTCCGAGTGTCATTATTGATGCCGGAAAAACATTCACGCTGGCAGATATTGACGGCATGGGAGCGATCCAGCACATCTGGATGACCATCAAAGGCAGACACAAACGTTTCTACATTCTCCGGGTGTACTATGAAAATGAAGTTACTCCCGCCATTGAGTGTCCGGTATGCGACTTTTTTGCCATGGCATGGCCGGAAAAAAATTATTCTCCGCTCAACAGTTTGATGGTCACTCACAATCCCGGCAATGCTTACAATTGTTACTGGGAAATGCCTTTCCGCAAACATTGCAGAATCACCCTGACCAATATGGATGAGGAAAATCTGGTCATCTACTACCAGATCGATTACACTTTGACTGAAGTACCGGAACAATGCGCCTACTTCTGTGCCAGTTTCCGCCGCTTCAATCCGCTGAAATACAAAGAGGTGGTGACCATCGCCGACGGCATTACCGGCGCAGGACATTATGTCGGCACTTACCTTGCCTGGGGAGTGAACAACAACGGCTGGTGGGGCGAGGGAGAAATCAAATTCTATATCGACGATGATGATGAATATCCCACCATCTGCGGTACCGGAACGGAAGATTATTTCTGCGGTGCATATAACTTTGATCCCAAGGTCGCTCTGGACGGTAAGCCGGAATACTGTGCCTTTTCGACCGCTTATGCCGGATTGCCGCAGATCGTTCAACCCGATGGATTGTATGTTTCGCAGCAGCGTTTCGGACTTTACCGGTGGCATGTCTGCGATCCGGTGCGTTTCCGGAAAAAACTGCGGGTGACAATTCAGGATCTGGGGTGGCGTCTGGGCAATGGCAAAGAGAAATATTATCTGGCGCGCCAGGATGATATTGCGGCAACTGCTTTCTGGTATCAGCAGTCTCCTGCTCCGTCACTGCCGCAGCTGCCGGATAAAGAGATGCTGGAAATAATTTGAGAATGTAAACAACAATTCACAGGGGCTGCTGCAAAAAAGAGCTGTCGTTTTTGCAACAGCTCTTTTTTTGATATTTTATAACATTACTGATAGATGGTCGGATCAGGCACTCCGGCATCGGCAAATCCCTGATGGCGCAGGCGGCAGCTGTCGCACTTGCCGCATGATCTGCCTGCTTCATCCGGATCATAACAGCTGGTGGTCAAACTGTAATCGACCTGCAATGCCGTTCCCCTGCGGATGATTTCGGCTTTGGAAAGATTCTGCAAAGGCGAATGTATCACCCATTTCCACCCCTCATCCACAGCACAAGTTCCCAGACGGGCAGTTTCGGCAAAAGATGAGATAAATGGAGCGCGGCAATCGGGGTAATTGGAGTAATCCACACTGTTCACACCGATAAAAATATCA
>JAZSIZ010000048.1:0-9894 GCA_045534015.1 Victivallaceae bacterium
TTCCAGATTGCAGGCTCGATGTGCTGTTATGAGAAAGATGTTATTGATTTTAAGGGGAATGGTCATAGCCGATAAAGAATTTGATAAAAATTTCAAAAAAATTCAAAAATCGGCTTGATTTCAAACAAACCATCTCCGTACCCCATCCGTTCTTCTTCCCGCTCTGGCGGCACGGTAAAGCACACTGGCTATATCATCATCGGTCAGGTGATGCACGAGCCATCCGCGCTGCCGGAGATAGAGACGGATCCGGCTGATGAGCCGTTTGAACCAATTGGGGCGGTCAGGCTGATAACCGGTGGCGGCGATCCAGCGGGCGGTCAACTCTTGAGGAGCAAGATCAAGGTTTTCCTTTTTGGCAAATTCCCGGATCTCCTCTTCGTGCCGGTCAAAACATTTACGGACTGGCAGATGAAGTTGACTATATGAAGTTTGTCAAAAACGATGATTGCGATATGCTTGAGATAACAGAGTCGACCGGGTATGATTTCACCATTGACCTGCTGGATGCAGCCGGGAATATCCTCAAATCAGCGGAGCCTGATCCTTACATCGGAACAGTTGTTGACATCAGCGATCTGGATAACGGTAAAACCTATTATGTACGGGTGACGACTGGAGAATACGGTTACGGTGCCGGAAAAATCTGTCTGTATGACAATTAAAAATCCGGCGTATAATGAAACTCCGCAGAAGTGTTTACAGCTGCTGACGGCATAAAAAAACTGCGCCTCATCCTGAATTTGTGCTATCGCACCGAAAGTCGGGATGAGGATTATCAGAACTGGTCAAATGGTATGTGGAAATCAGTTCTTACAAAAATCCACCCATTTTGCTTGTCCCGCCATAGCTCTTTGAGCGGCGGCGGAAGGATAAATTGTCACGACACGAATGTAGCGAGACAGCTTGCCGCGGCGTAGTGCAAACGGAGACGGGAGAGAGATTTTTAAGAGAAATTGAGGGATTTTACCGGCAAAGATTCTGCAGCAGTTATATCTGATTAAAATATAAAAACAACACCATCCTTACTCCCGCAGGGAGCAGCTTCACAAGAGAGCGAAGCAAACGACTTCACCAGCGGAATGCAATGAAGCGTCTTCATCCGCCGTCGCTCTACGAGCTATGGCGGGACAAGCAAGCAAGACTTCTGGAGTTTGGTGAAGATGTGAAGAAAACCTTCGGTTTTGAGTGAAGAGCTTTTATTGACACAAAAGCGTGAAGAGAAGTCTTGCGACTTCGTTCCTCAAATCGAGTAAGAGGGCACAACAATTCTGACCATCCGTTTTAAGGAAGTCATTTAATTTTAATTCGGAAATCATCCGGTGTTTTTTCGACATAAATCATACCGTTTCGGAACAATATTCGGAATAATATCAAAGTGATTTGACATTGTTCCGCATTTTTACGGAATTATTCCGAATCTCTACTTGACATTGTTCCGTAAGTGTGGTATAATATCTTTGTGAACAGAACTTTTCAGGAGATTTATTATGGCGGATATGATGAAAGTTAAAGATGCGGCAACTCTTTGGGGATTGACTCCCCGCCGGGTGTCTGAGCTGTGCAAGCAGGGGAAAATTGCCAATGCGCACAAAGTCGGGAAAGCATGGATGATTCCTGCAAACACTCCCAAACCGACCGATCAGCGTATCCGCAGCGGAGCTTATGCCAAAACATCTTTGCCGGAAAATTTGCCGTTACCCATCGGCATTTCTGATTACCGTCTTGCTTCAACGGAATATTATTATATTGACAAAACCATGCTCATCAAAGATTTTCTGGATGAACGCCCCATGGTTTCTTTGTTCACCCGTCCCCGCCGTTTCGGAAAAACGCTCAATATGGATATGCTCCGCACCTTTTTTGAAAAGAGCGATGAAGATACTTCCGTCTATTTCAAAAACAAAAAGATTTGGGCGTGCGGTCAGAAATACAGGGATTATCAGGGCAAATATCCGGTAATCTTTGTTTCTTTCAAAGATGTCAAATGCGAAACGTGGCAAGATACTTACGGCAATATTTAC
This sequence comes from Victivallaceae bacterium, assembly GCA_045534015.1. GTDB lineage: Bacteria > Verrucomicrobiota > Lentisphaeria > Victivallales > Victivallaceae > UBA1784. The sequence goes on from JAZSIZ010000048.1 coordinate 2,025, forward strand.
AAACTGCTGCAGAAAGAATTTGAACGCCATCTTGAATTGTTGGATAGTCCTGCTCTCAACGAATATAACAAGCAGAAAATAAAAGATTTTTTGGCAGGTAAAGCAGACGAAAACGATTGTATGGCGGCATTTGCGACCCTTTCAGAAATGCTTGACAAGCACTATGGTATTGCCCCCATTATCATTGTCGATGAGTACGATACCCCCATCCAGCAGGGATATATGCGTGGATTTTACGATTCTGTTATCCGTTTTATGCGTAATCTTTTTTCCGGAGGCTTGAAGGATAACAAACATCTTTCTTACGGTTTTCTGACCGGAATTTTGCGTGTAGCGAAGGAGAGTATTTTCAGCGGTCTGAACAACCCTAAAATCAATACGATCCTTGAAAACAAATACAGCCAGTATTTCGGCTTTACCCCGGATGAAGTCAAGGAAATGGCGCGTTACTACAAAGCGGAAGATAAGTACGATGAAATTTGTGCCTGGTACGATGGATACCGCTTCGGCAAGTCGGAAATCTTCAATCCGTGGTCCGTTATCAACTATTTCAGCAACGAGTGTGAACCCAGAGCTTTCTGGCAATCCACCGGCAATAACGAGATCATCGGCGAAGTTCTGACCAATGCGGATGAGTCCATTTATGAAAAACTCAATCAGTTGCTCCAGGGAAAATCCGTTTTGACTTACATCGACCCCAGTGTGATTTATCCGCAGATAAAGAACAATCCGTCATCAGTTTACAGTTTTCTGTTGGTGGCGGGATATTTGAAAATCACCAAGGTTGAACCGTCATTTAATGGTGACTTTATGTGCGAAGTTGCCTTGCCCAATAAAGAAATTGCCTACGTTTACAACAAGGAGATCCTGCAAACGTTGACCGATATTATTCCGCAATCCACCGCAATCAGCATTCAGGAAGCGATTTATTCCGGAAACAGCACCGCGTTGCAGGACCTGTTGCAAAAACTTCTGCTGGAATCGGTAAGCAATTTTGACACGGCTCATGAAAACTTCTATCACGGATTGGTTCTGGGGTTGTGCGTAATTTTGGATAATCGTTACGAAATCACCTCCAACCGTGAATCCGGTACAGGCAGATACGACATAGCTCTGACGCCGAAAAGCGGAAATCTGCCGGGTATCCTTATCGAATTGAAAGCCGCCAAAGACGCGTCCGCCGAACAGCTCTTCCAACTGGCACAGGACGCCTTGACCCAAATTGAAGAAAAGCAGTACGATACAACCATGAAAACCCGCAACATCTCCCCGATTTTCAAATACGGCGTAGCTTTCAGCGGAAAGAATGTGGAAATAGCAAAGAAGTAAGGTGAATTATGATTGAAATAATAACTGCTGACATCACCAAACTGGAAGTTGATGCCATTGTTAATGCCGCCAACTGTTCGCTTTTAGGCGGCGGTGGCGTGGATGGAGCGATCCACCGTGCTGCAGGACGGGAGTTGCTGGAAGCCTGCCGTAAATTCAACGGCTGCGAAACCGGCGAAGCCCGCATCACGCCCGGATTCAAATTGCCCGCAAAATTCGTCATCCACACGCCCGGCCCGGTCTGGCACGGCGGCAACCGCAATGAAGCTGAACTTCTCAAAAACTGCTACATAAATTCACTTGCTCTGGCAAAAGAAAACAACTGCAAAACGGTTGCTTTTCCCTGCATCAGCACTGGAATTTACCATTTCCCAAAAGAACAAGCCGCACAAATTGCCCTCGAAACAGTTTTAAGTAACATTTCTGCCCCCATCGAAAAAGTGATTTTCTGCTGCTTCTCCGACTCCGATGCCGAAATCTACCGGATGATTTGCAAAAAGATGAATGTGAATCCTTGAAAAAAATTTGCAATTTTTTTAATAAAAATACGAGAGTGGACACAAAAAGTCTACTTGCATGGAGTATATTATGTTTCTGTAATAACTGAAATATTTGTATATGGCTGTTTAACATCATCGGGTGTAGCTCAGCGGTCAGAGCAGCAGAAGAGCGAGGATCGTCATTGAGAACACATTTGGGAAAGTGTTACAATGCAGGCTTTGCCGTCCTCTGCGCTGCGTGTGGCTGGTTCGACTCCAGTACCCGATGCCCATTTTACAGAAGTAGAGGTTAGTGCGTATTCAGGTGTCGTCCTGGTGCGGCTTTCCGGTGACATGATGAAATAACTCTGCACCTCACGCCCATTCTATTCGGCTCTACTCGGATAGAACACCGCCTCACCGGTGACGGTGAACGCGGGAAGCCAAACGGGCTGACTTAAGTGTCAGTCTTGAACCCGCTTGGCTTTTTTTGTTGACATAAAAAGTTCTTTTACAACATTCCGAAAAGTTTCATTTGCTCTTTCCACGAATATGGTGCTTCTGAACCTTCCATTATTTCGTGTTCGTTATCCCAAGACTCTTCTCTCACCCTGTTTTCGGCTTGCTCGCGTGTTCCGAAATGAGAGCCGATGTCCCCCCTTTGGAAGTCAACGAAGCGCGGCATTGCAGTTGTGCCATGGTGTACGAGCAGAGGTGCGCCCTTTGCGTCGGTAACGACCGATACGGACTTGACATTCTTTCCTTCCGGTGTTATATTGTTACCATCCGCTCGAAATCCCCGTGGAGCCGGTGTAGGGACGGAAGGTGAAGGGGCACCGCCTTCCAATAACGCACCCGGCGGCGGAGTGCCCCAATCTCCAAACCACTCCTTAAAAAACGAGATTCTGGTAAGAACCTCCCTCATACTTCCCGTGAAAGTTTTTCTAACCTCTGCGATCTGCCTGTCTACTTCGTGCAAAATTCAATATTTTTTCCAAGCGGCACTTGATAACTACTCCCAAAGGAGTATATTATATTGAAGATGTAACTCTATGGGAGTATAAAATGAATAAAATAACGCTTTGTCACGGTTCGCCGGAGCGAGTCGAACAACCACTGCTTGCCAAAGGTAAACTGACCAATGATTACGGTCAGGGGTTCTATTGTACCGAAAATCTGGAATTGGCAAAGGAATGGGCTTCGGCTGGGAATAATAACGGCGTGGCAAACTGTTATGAGCTTGATACGGATGGTCTTGAAATATTGAACCTTTCCGCTTCGCAGTACACTATTCTGCACTGGCTTGCCTTGCTGATGAAGTACCGCACGATCCGTTTATCCACGCCAGTTATGAAGCAGGCTCATGCTTATTTGATGGAGCATTTTCTTTTGGACATAAATCGCTACGATGTGATTATCGGCTACCGGGCGGATGACTCTTATTTTTCCTTCGCCAGAGCCTTTGTCAGCAATGAAATTTCTCTGCATCAGTTGAGCCGTGCTATGAAACTCGGTGAACTGGGCGAACAATTTGTCTTGAAAACTCAAAAGGCTTTTGACCGTATCCGTTTTGTTTCCGGCATTGAAGTCGCTAATGCGGTTTACGCTCCATTGCGACAAAAGCGTGATGACAATGCCAGAGCCGCCTACCGTGCTGAATTGGAAGCAGAAGACCTTTCCGGCTTGTTCATCCGTGACATCATTAAAGAGGGAATATTGCCCGATGATCCACGCTTACAGTGAAAATTATCTTGATGATGCTATGCGGAACTTGGGCGAAGCATTTGATTTTGCCCATGCCGTTTGCCATTTGGATTTAGACAGCTTTTTTGCTATGTTCATCAATTCCGGTATTGCGGATTTGTTCGGAAATGGTCACCCGAAGTATGTTGCCGGACTTTCCGGAACAGAACTTGCCTTGGAAGTTATGCGGAAATCGGGGCTGGCTGTCGATGGGTTGCAAGCTCAAGTTGAATACGACTATTCGCCGGAATACTGGGCTGGTTGGGCATTGGCATATTTTCAATGGTTCACCAAACGCCCGTTCAAGAATATTGCCGAATGTGTAACCATGCAGGAAATCTTGCAGCTTTACCCCACACTCCACGAAGCATCGGAAGAAAAGTTTGTGGAAACGGTCAACCGCCTTATCCGCAATAAAAATCTCCCCACCCGTTTGCAAAAACGCCGTAAAGATGCTCAACTTACGCAGAAAGAACTTGCCGACCGTTCCGGCGTGAAACTGCGGACAATTCAGCAATACGAAATGCGTGCCAAGAACATCAACAAAGCCGCCGCCGAAACCTTGCTGCAACTTGCTCAAGTCCTTTTGTGCAGTATAGAAGATTTACTGGAATACGATTGCTGAAAATTATTGGAGAAATACAATGATTGATTATGGTTTGAAAAATAAAGTTGTTCTGATTACCGGTGCAAACAATCCGCAGGGAATCGGAGCAACTGCTGCTTTGCTGTTTGCCCGTGAAGGAGCGAAGGTCGTTCTGGTATATAAAAAAATTGCCAGAGCATTTGACAAAAATAAGATTGACTGCAACGGAGCAGACAGATATTATGCCGCCAACGCCGGAAATGCCGATGAGGTGGAACGCAAACTCAAGGAAATGAACGCAGATTACCTCGTTAAAGAAAGCGATATTTCCGATGAGAATGCTGTTAAAGAGATTTATTCTGCCGCGATTGAACACTTCGGAAAAGTTGATATATTGGTCAATAATGCCGCAGATTGCGATTGCGACGGATTTGATACCATTGACAAAATCACTCCGCAGATAATTGATGATACTTTTGCGGTCAATGTCCGTGGAATGATTTTGATGACAGAAGAGTTTGTCAAACATCACGGAGATTACGGCAGAATCATCAACCTTTCCACGGATGCCGCCCAACTCTTTCCGCAACAGATCACCTACGGAGCAAGCAAAGCGGCTGTGGAAGCTCTTACCCGCAGCATTGCCATTGAAGTGGCAAAATTCGGCATTACGGTAAATTGCATCGCTCCCGGTCCCACTCAAACGGGCTGGATCGATGAAGAATTGGAAAAAGCCGTTGTTCCGATAATTCCTTTGGGGCAACTTATCCAGCCGGAAGATATTGCTGAAACCATTCTGTTTTTGTCCGGCAAACAGGCAAAAATGATCACCGGACAGGTAATAAAAGTTTCCGGCGGCCACGCATTATAATAAAAAATCCCGGCACAGTACCATTTATGATACAACACCGGGATTAATTTTTCGTTTTACGCTATGCCGAGTAACTTGCGTTGCTCCTGCCAGTTGTCGGGAAATCCGTACAGCACCTTGGTCAACGTCACACTTTCGGGGGCTTTTCCGGTCATTATTGCCGTAACAATATCCAGAGCAAGGTTGACCAGAGCAAGCATCCGTGCCACGGTTTTTATTATGCAATAAATCAAAAAATCACTCTATGTTCAGTATGCAGCCTTATTTTTTTAAAAAACAATGAGGATTGTCAACTACTTCTCCATTTCCGGCGTGTATCATTTTTTCTTTGAGTCTTTTGAATTGCTCCCGATATTCTTTTTTTGCCTGATCCTCCGACATACTGCATTTTCTGAATGCAAAATGATACGCGTTGCCGAAAATAATTTTTTTACACCCCAGATTATTTATTTCATCGCAAATAATATCTTTTATTTTTTTCTGAGCTATTTCGTATTTCATACATTTTTGTACGGGTCCCAAAAGAACAGTGTACAGAGGTTTATTTTTTTCTGTCAGACCGCAATGAATTAAGAATGCAATTTCCCGGACAAACATTTCTACAGAAGCATGGCGAAGCGTCTCATTATTTTCGAAAGCATTCATTGCTTTGGAGGACTTACCATTCGGAAAATCCTTGATTAAGTCAGTAATATAAGCTCTGTCAAATACCCCTTCGCAAGCGTATTTCAAACGTTTATCTTCTTTTGTCTTTGAATGAAAATTTCCCCACGGGTTTCCTATGGAACTTGAAATATTCAATCCAAGTAAAATCGTATTGCCTTCAATTTTAATTTTATTCAAATTGTTTGGAAAATCGTCACTCCAATCTGCAATAGAAGCGACATTTTGAATTTTCTCAAAATCATTATTGACGATGCCGAGTTTTACATTTCCATCAAAACACGCCGGGAATTGTTCATCACATGGTTCATAATTATATTTATCACACGCCTTCTCCGAATTCGGTACGGTTTCACAAGCTTTTTTCACTTTGGATTTCGCATCAGCAGATTGCGTTTTTTTTGATGAAGATGAGAAACTTTGCCATGTATCGTACAAATTTCCAAGCAGTCTGCATTGTTCTTCAATGCTTTGATTTTCTACAGTAAAACACCGTGACCTGGAAACTTCTTTGTAAATATCATTCATTTCTTTATCGTTTTTAATAATATTTTTAAGTTCCTCGAAAGCTTCATTGCTTTCGCAGTAAAGATCAACAATGTTTTTTGTTCTGGCAGCTCCGACACGGATCTTTACAGAACGGAATTTAGGGAACGAAATTTCTCCGGATTTAACTTCTTTTTTCAATTTAAATTTATCATTGAAAAACTTTACAGCTTCCTGAATTTTCTCTTCCATGATCTTTTCTCTCCATTATTTTGATGCTTTCAAACAAATATAATGCTCTTTTTATTACTTGTCAAATTTCCACGGGACGAAAATATCTATCGTCCCGACAGCGTAACAATCGATTTCAATCGGATTGTAAATGAAGTGGATACCCTTGTCATCCAAGTAAAAATTTCCGGTCATATACGGTTTGAATACATCTTTTCTGCGGACATATTCGGCAAAACTTGCCGCTTTGAAATGTCGGGCGATCGCCTGCTTCCACTTTTCCGTCAATTCCCGCTGATCTCCCAGATCGGCAAGTTTCAGTCGTCTGCCGTTACGGAAAGTGCCGACGGTGGTTTTGCTCATGCCGTGAGCTCCTCCTGTATAACTGGATTCAACGGCTTTGAAACTGTAATATTCCGCATTGGCAAAAATAATTCTGTACTCCCGGTGACTTTCCCATTTCAGCATTGGCGTTCGGGCAAGTTCTGCCGGGTTATCCGCCGGAAATGTTGCTGCGGTCTGCAAAAATTCTTTCAGCATCGGTGAATTTTCATCCACCGCCACAAGCGATGGCAAAACGGCAATAGCGGCAAAGACAAAGCATTTTTTCATTCCTCTTCCTCCATTTTGCTTTGCTGATACTCTTCCCAGATGATATCTTCTTCACATACCGGCAACGGAGCAAGTTTCCAGCCGAATTGCAAAATAGCAGACATTTCGATCATTTCGGCAAGAATTTGCACCTTGTTACTGCCGTAAACCCGCGATTCCAGATAGACATGGTGCAGATTTTCGATCCCCTGCTCCCGGAAGATCCGTTGGATAACCCCCGGATATTTGGTCAGATCAAGCTCCGGATCGACCGGGAAATATGCCGCTTCTTTACCATCAAACTCACCATCTTTATCCGGGAAATAGAGCATTGCTCCGGTGAAAGTGTGCCTTCCGGCAAAACAGACTTTGGTACTGGTATTTTTTTCCAGTTTATGCTTCAATTTGCCCACATAATAGTTGTATCCGATCGAACGCATGAATTTTTTGATACCCATCAGAGAGAATTGTTCAAAATTAAGATCATTCGCCGGATCAAAAGCTTCCAAAACTCTCCAGAAGCCGTAACACCCGGCAAAAATATGTTCATCCTGCGGCACATGATGCATCGGTTCTTTCTGAACCATCGTTACGATTTCCGGAAACTTCGCCTGAAACATCTGCAAAGTAAATTTTTCTTTTTCTGCCGGATGAGGTTCTTTGTGGAACAGTTCCAGCGTTTCCAGAATGTTTATGGAAACGGCTTCCGGAAAAATCTGCTTCCCCTGCCATTGATCGATCCTTTCGTTGATGGTGTCCTGCGGAAAAATCCCCGGCTGGATCATCTTATCCAAGAGTGCATCAATATTCATTTTGTCTCCTTTCATTTATGTCAAAGATAGAGGTATGATCAATCGTATACAGCAACGGAGTGATATCTGAAGTGCCGCA
>JAZSIZ010000114.1:0-10862 GCA_045534015.1 Victivallaceae bacterium
CACAGCCCAAAACGGAATAAAAGGGAGCGTAAAACGCGACCGGTTATGCCGGATTTTGGCTTGACTGCGAAAGGGTTCGGATGTACCACCCTGTCCACACTCGTTTTTTTCATTTTTTCATACTACTTTTGACACTATCGACGAAAAACAACCTCCTCAAAGGTAATATACCATCTCCTGCAATCATTTACAACTGCGGATTACAGATTTTTGATAATTTCCGGCAATGGTCAGGGTTTGTGGAAATTTCAGTTTGAAGCAAATTATCAGATGATTTTTTGCTAAAAGTACCGCTTGATGAATGCTCTGCCGCAATGGTTTTTGAGATAAAAGAAACTAAGCGGCAAAGCCGCGCTGTGAAGGTAACACATCCTCCCGCCGCAAGGCGGCAACTTCACAAGCGAATGAAATGAGCGGCTTCACAAGTGCAATGAAGCGACAGCGTAATGAAACGACTTCACAAGCAAGGCTTCCTGGAATTCGTGAAGATGTGAAGAAAACCTTCGGTTTTGAGTGAAGAGCGACTGATGCCGCGTGAAGAGAAGCCTTGCGGCTTCGTTCACCATTTTTGCCTGCGGCAAAAATGGTGGGCGTAGTAGAACTCGAATCTACGACCTCCACGATGTCAACGTGGCGCTCTAACCAACTGAGCTATACGCCCGATTTTATCGGTTGATGATTTCGTTCATCATGTTACCTAATATACCCCAAGTTTTATTGTTTTGCAAGTCGTATAACAAAAAAATTTCGCATTTTTTCAAAAAAACTGTTTTTTTTGCAAAAAACTCCTTCTCGGACATTCAAAACATTTGCCTGTTGACGTTTCATATACTATATTATATAGATAATTAAATTGGAGATTTTTTGAAATTCAGAGGATTTTTATGTATAACTGCATAATCTGCCGCTATCATGAGATAGCAACCAAAGGCAACAATCGCAATATGTTTGAAAAATGTCTGGTGGAAAATATCCGTCACCAGCTTAAAAATATCGCTCCGGGAGCAAAAGTCCGCCGCATAAGAGGAAGAGTCTGGATCGAACCCGGTAATGAAAAAAATATTTTTGACAATGACACTTTACAGCGGGTCATTGGAAAATTACCGGAAGTTTTCGGGCTGGAATCATTCTCCCCGGCAATACTGCTGCCGGTGGATATGGATATTATCCGTCAGACAGCGGTCGATCTTGCTCCGGAAGTTTTTGCAAAATATGCCCGGACAACTCCGACATTCAGAGTCCGTGCCAGAAGAAGCAACAAACGTTTCCATCTGACTTCCAAAGAAATCGAAATCGATCTGGTTTCCGCCATCGCCGGCAAACTTGGATCGGGGGCTTTCCGCATAAATCTGGATAATGCTGATATAACATTGGGCTGTGAGATCAGAGATGAATTTTCCGCCCTCTATTTCGATATATTCCGCTGTGCCGGCGGGCTGCCGGTCGGCAGCAACCCCAGAGTATTGACATTGCTTTCCGGCGGAATAGATTCTCCGGTAGCCGCATGGCTCATCATGAAACGCGGATCCCCGACCGATTATATAACATTTCACAGTTCACCGTATACCCCGCAGGAAACAATTGATAAAGTCAGGGGGATCGCCGCTACACTCAATACTTTCCAGCGCAAAGGCAGACTTTTCATCGTCAATCTGGCTGAATTCCAGAAAGCTGTCAGAGATAACTGCACTGAACGCATGAGAACTGTTCTTTACCGCAGAGCAATGTTCCGTATCGCCGAAGCCGTTGCGCTGAAAGAGGATTGCAAAGCTCTGGTCACCGGCGAAGCTCTCGGTCAGGTGGCAAGTCAGACTGTTGCCAATATGGATACGATCAACCGGGCTATTGATATGCTCGTGCTGCGTCCGCTGGTCGGAGCAGATAAGCTCGAAGCGATCGCGATTGCAGAAAAAATCGGTACAATGAAACAATCCAGTGTGCAGGTCCCGGACAGCTGTACCGTATTTGCTCCATCCAATCCGGCAACCGGTGTTCCGGAAGACATTATCCTGAAAGAAGAGGCGAAAATCCCCGATTATGCAGGAATACTTGAAAAAATTATCAATGATATTGAAATTGATGCTTGACAAAAGCGTATATTGGGGTTAAGTTTTCTTTTATGATATTCCAGTGTTTTTTTGAAATGTAGAACGGGGGAGCAAAAGATTGATAAAGGATCAGGAATTTGTACTCAAACTGTTGCGTGAGTACAATATGGCAGATGCAAAACAGATTGAAGATGCCCGCAATGCCGCTATGGATGCCGGCAGCATGGATGTCGTTGCCGAATTGGTAAGCAATGATGTTTTCGATTATGACGAATTGATTTCAATGCTCGCCCAGCAGTACGGAATGGAAGTCATCAGTCTGGCAGATTACGATATTCCGCAGGAAGTGATTGATTCCCTGCGTGCCGATTACGCACGTTACTATCAGGTTGTTCCGGTTTCCAATGACGGAGCCTGGATGACCGTGGCAATGGAAGATCCGACCGATGTCGAGAAACTCGACACTCTGCGTTATCTTCTTGGAAGCGATATTGATGCAGTCATAGCTCCGCTGAAAGATATTGAAGAGGCTCTGGAAAAATATTATCCGGAAGAAACAGAAGACAGCGGCAGTACTCAAAAAGAGGTTGACATCGATTCCGCAGAGATGATCATTGAGGATTCCGGAGATGTCAATGATGGAAACGAAGATGATGATACCGCCCCGATCATCCGTCTGGTAACAAAATTGATCGTCGATGCCTACAAAATGAGGGCATCAGATATTCATTTTGAGCCGATGGAAAAACGCTATCGGGTGCGTTACCGTATCGACGGAGCTCTCCGCGAAGTCGATGGCCCGCCTAAATATTTGCAGGCAAACTTCACCAGCCGTATGAAAATCATGGCGCATCTGGATATTACTGAAAAACGTATCCCGCAGGATGGACGTATCCAATTGTCCGTCGGCGATAAAGATATTGACTTGCGTGTGTCATCGATTCCAACAGTTTTCGGTGAAAGTATCGTTATGCGTATTCTGGATAAGAGCAGTATCCAGCTCGACATCCCGAAACTCGGTTTTTATGCTGACGACCTGGAAATGGTGACAAAAATCATCAATTATCCGGATGGTATCTTTCTGGTCACCGGTCCTACCGGTTCCGGTAAAACGACCTCTCTTTATGCATTTTTGAATACCATCAACACTACTGCCCGTAAATTGATCACAGTGGAAGACCCGATCGAGTATCAGCTGCCCGGTATCAATCAGGTACAGGTTGACCGGCACGTAGATATGACATTCGCCGCAGCCCTGCGAAGTATGCTCCGTCAGGCACCGAATATTATCATGGTCGGTGAGATCCGTGACCTTGAAACTGCCGAAATCGCCATCAATGCCGCTCTTACCGGTCACCTGGTTTTCAGCACACTGCACACCAATGACGCTCCCGGTGCGGTCGCCCGTCTGGTGGATATGGGAGTTAAACCGTTTCTGGTGGCAACTGCTTTGCGGGCGGCAATGGCCCAGCGACTCTTGCGCAGGGTCTGCAAAGAGTGCGCCGAACCTTATACTCCGTCAGCAGCAGAAAAGCGTATTCTCGGATTGACCGATGAGTATCTGGCAAATCATAAGTTCCTCAAAGGAAAAGGATGCCGTCACTGCGGCTACACCGGTTACAAGGGTCGTGTCGGTATCTATGAGATATTTCTGATCACCGAAGAGATTGCCAGATTGATCTTTGCCAATGAAACAAGCGGAACATTGCGCTCTTTCGCCCGCCGCAACGGCATGAGAAGTTTGCGTGATGACGCGATCCGGAAAGCAGAAGCAGGTATTTCCACTCTGGAAGAGGTCATTTTTGTGACCATGCGTGACGAAAACTAACATTCAGAAAGCAGGAAAGAAAATATGTTGGATATTGAAAGTTCGGCACTGATCGATCTGCTCCGCAGTGAGCGTGCCGGTGATAATGCCGCTCTTTCGGCTCATTTGGATGAGGTCGCCGAAGAGTGTGAAACTTCCGGAAAAACTGCGTTTGAAGTCATTGAAAACTTCGGGCTTTTCACCAAACAGGAAATGCTCGAATCGATGGCGGCCAACCTCGGCTCATACATTTGGAATCCCAAAGCTCAGGATCTTTCCAGAGAAATCATCAAACTCATTGAGGTCGATACCGCCCGTACCTACGGTGTGATTCCCGTGGAAGATGACGGTGATTGTCTGTATATGGCAATGCGCAGACCTCTGGATTTCCAGAATATCGAATCTCTGCGTTTTATCATCGGCAGAAATATCACGCCGGTGGTGTGTGATCCGGAACAGTTTGAAAGTGAGCTTGACCGTTACTATCCGGAAAAAGAAGATACCGTTGACGATATTGTCGCAGAATTGGGTAATTTGGCTGTTGAAGAAGATGATATGCCCGATGAAGACAAGGCTAATGAAATGCCGATCGTCAAATTCGTAGATGTGATCATTCATCAGGCGATCAAAGATAAGGCATCAGACATCCACTTTGAGCCTTTTGAAAAGAATTTCCGTATCCGTTACCGGGTGGATGGTGCGTTGTACGAAATGCCCGAACCTCCGCGCAGTCTGGCAACACCGGTGATCAGCCGTATCAAAATTATTTCCGGTCTGAATATTTCAGAAAGACGCCGCCCGCAGGACGGACGAATCCAGTTGAAATACAACGGTCGTCCGGTTGACTTGCGTGTATCATGTCTGCCAACCAGCCACGGAGAATCAGTGGTGCTTCGTGTGCTTGACCGTACCGTGGTCAATCTGCAGCTTGATTCTCTGGGAATCGGGGAAGATGTGCTGGCAAAACTGCGTGAAATCATTCACCTGCCCAATGGTATTCTGCTGGTGACCGGACCGACCGGTTCCGGTAAAACGACTACACTTTATTCCGCATTAAGCGAGATCAACAAGATCGAAGATAAAATCCTGACCGCCGAAGACCCGGTCGAGTATGACATTGAAGGATTGGTTCAGTGTCCGATCAATGATGCTGTGGGAATGACTTTCCAGAAAGCACTGCGGGCATTTCTGCGTCAGGACCCTGACCGGATCCTCGTCGGTGAGATCCGTGACTTTGAAACCGCACAGATCGCTATCGAAGCGTCACTTACCGGACACTTTGTGTTCAGCACACTGCATACAAATGACGCCGCCAGTACAATCACCCGTTTGATGGATATGGGAGTGGAACCATTCCTTATCGCTTCTTCGCTGGCAGGGGTTTTGGGACAGCGTCTTATCCGCCGTGTCTGTCCCCAGTGCAAAACGTTCTACACGCCGACCGATGAAGACCTTGACCGGCTCAATCTGGAACGGGCGCAGGTGGAAGGTAAACAATTCTGCTACGGCAGAGGTTGTGAATTGTGCAGCAACACCGGTTACAAAGGCCGGAAAGCATTGACTGAATTGATGGTTATCAATGACGAATTGCGGAATATGATCGCAGACAGTACCCCGGCAAATATTCTGGGGGCTAAAGCATGTGAGTTCGGAATGCGCACATTGCGTGAAGATGGTTTGCAGGCAATTTTCAACGGTGAAACCACCGTTGACGAAGTGGTTCGTTACACATAAAATTTGAATATTTAACGGAGGTGTACTCATGCCACAATATTTATATACGGCAATGAATGGTGCCGGAAAAGAATGTAAAGGCAAAATTGAGGCGGCAAGCGAAGATGCTGCCGTAATGGAGTTACGGCAGAAGAATATCTATGTAACTTCGCTGCGGGTAGCTGTAAAAGCGGAAAAAAGAACTAAATCCGAAGCTGCTGCCGCCGGAAGCGGATTCAATATGAATCTGGGTCCGACTGTGATCAAAAAGAAAGAACTGACCGTTGTAACCCGTCAGTTGGCTATTCTGCTCGGTGCCGGTCTGCCGTTGATCCGTTCTTTGCGGACACTGGAAAAACAGGCGAAAAATCCGTCTGTCAAAATGGTGCTGGCAAAAACATCAGATATTGTCGAAGGCGGTTCAACCTTTGCCGAGGCTCTGTCTCAAAGCCCGAAATCATTTGACAAACTTTATTTGAACATGGTGCGTGCCGGTGAAGCATCCGGTGCCATGGAAGTTATTCTCGACCGTCTGGCAGGCTTCATGGAAAAAGCCGCCCGGATCGCCGGTAAAGTAAAATCTGCCATGATCTACCCGTGTGTGATCCTCTCGATCTCAATTCTGGCTATCGTGGGTTTGATGATCTTTATCGTGCCGAACTTCCGGAAAATCTTCTCCGACTTGCTCGGTCCGGATGAACCGCTGCCGGCAGTGACGGAGTTTCTGATCATGGTGTCAGACTCAATGGTCAATACCTGGTACTTCTGGCTTATCGGTATCGTTGTACTGGTCGTAGCGTTGCGGGTATGTGCAAAAATCCCGGCAACAAAATATTATCTGGACTGGGTCAAATACAATATGCCCCTTTTCGGACCGATCATCGCAAAAACTGCGGTCGCCCGTTTCAGCCGTACCCTCGGAACATTGATGAGTTCCGGTGTACCGGTTTTGAGTGCATTGGCGATCGTTAAAGAAACCAGTGGTAATGATGTGGTTTCAGAAGCAGTCCAGAAAGTTTATGATGCGGTAAAAGAAGGTGAAGGAATTGCCGCTCCGCTGGGCAGAACCAATGTGTTCCCGATGATGGTGATAAGCATGGTGGAAGTCGGTGAAGAAACCGGTAAACTGCCGGAAATGCTTGATAAAATTGCCAACACCTATGAAGAAGAAGTTGACAACGCCGTCAGTGCTTTGACCAGCTTGATCGAACCTTTGATGATCGTGGCATTGGCAGGTATGGTCGGTACAATCGTTATCGCATTGTTCCTGCCGCTGACCAAGATCATCGAAAAAATGTCCGGTTAGAATCATGTTGCAAATACTGGACATCGGCAATACCTTCACCAGGATTGCCTTGTGGGACGGCGGGGATTTCTGTGATCTTCGCCGTTTGCCCACCGGAGAATTGGATAATTTGCCTGCATCAACTTATCCACGGGTGGCGGCGTGTGTCTATCCCCCTGCCAAAGCTTTGCTGAAAAAAGCTGATATTGATTTTATTTCAGCATTGAATCATCACAGCAAAGTGGATTTTTCTCTTGTTGACGGAACAACTCTCGGAGCCGATCGGGTCGCCAATGCCATTGCCGCCGCAGAATTCTATCAGCTTCCTGCAGCAGTGATCGATTGCGGCACCGCCGTTACCATGGAAGTCATTGATAAAAAATGCCGTTTTGCCGGTGGAGCGATTGCTCCGGGCAGAAAACTTTTGAGAAAAGCATTGCATACCGGAACAGCACAGCTGCCCGATGTACCGCTGGCTGAAAATATGCCGGTATCAATCGGCAGAAATACTGTGGATGCGATCACTTTCGGCACAGATGCCGGAATCGTGGGAACAGTGCATCAATGGCTGACGCTTCTGCACCGTGACTTTCCAAATCTGACAGTTATTTTGACCGGCGGAGATGCCGGATTTTTAGCGTCTGAATTTCCTGAAGCAATAGTGGCAGATGAATTTTTCACTCTCCACGGGATCCGTCTGGCTGGCGGTTATTGAGTTTATGTTCGTGATAAAGTCTGATCACACGCTTAATATGTCTGTTGCTTTTTTCCGTAACCATATAGCCGCTGCGTGTATACATGTATGAACATAATTCGTGATAATTGTTCTGCTTGTACATGTTGAGAAATTCACGGTCATCAATATCCGGAGCAGATAACTGCCGGCGCAGTTGAAAAAACTTGTCGCATTCCTGATAATACTGCAAAAAATCACGGCAAAACTCATCATCCAATTCCTCCGGCATTTCCCGATAAACAGCCTCGAACATCTGCCGGAAATCCGGATGCAACCCGTTGCATGTTCCGTCAATCTTAAAAGACTCTTCAAAAAAAAGTTTTGCCATAAACAACTCTTTCCGGTCTATTTCTGGTTCTGCCGCTGTCACTTCAACCGGAGCTTCTCCGGCAGTCATAACTTTTTCATCCGAATGAAAAGTTTCTTTGTTTTCTATCGGAATAGTTTCTTTTTCCCAATCGGGAAAAAATAACAAAAGCGCAATAAAAATGAATGAAAGAAATACTGCTGCTGAAACGATTTTATAAAATTTCACATAAGGCTTCGGTTTAACTTCAAGTTCTTTTACTGCGGCTGTAATATAATCGACAAATTCAGTTGCGGATGAAAAACGCTTTGCCGGAATAATCGAACACCCATTTCTGTACAATTTGCTGATAATTTTCAATTCATGCAAATCAAAATCCTCACCGGACGATGGAAAATCAGCAGCTTCCCGGCGGCAATATGTACAATAAAGTGTTTTTGATAAAGCATAACAATCCCGATCAATACCGGAAACAGGATTATCCGGAATAAATCCCGGAGTTCCGGCATTACCGTTTTGAGAAAGCGTACCGAAATCAGAAAGCTTCGCCTGACCATTAACAAAAATAATATTTTCCGGTTTAATATCCCCATGATATACATGAAACTCATGCAAGTGACACACCCCGGCAGCAATATCGCGGATAACCGTCAGAGTCTCCATACCGGAAAAAGTACCACATTCAATTCTATAAGCCAATGTATCAGGGACATAAGAATTTCTCCCGCTGACATTATCAGCAAGTTCCATGGTATAAAAAAACTTTCCATCCGGCAGATAACCGGTTTGAAATATCTGACTTACAGCCGGATGCGCAGGGAGTTCCCGCAGAAGCGAAACAGCTTCAAATTCTTTTTCTGTCCACCGTTGATCGATTGATTTCAATGCAAGCTTTTTTCCGGTGATGTCCTGCACCATGAATACTTCTCCGCCGCCACCACAACCGATGCGGCAAATCATGGTCAACCCGGAAGGTAATTCAGGCAATGGAATAAGATGATCGATATTCATGAAAGCGGCAATTCCAATCCCGGATCAGCACTGTTGAATTGTTTAATTATTGACCGTAAACACTCCTGACAACGCTTTTTACGTATTGTAACAGTATTGGGTTTTTCATCTAAAATCGAAGCGACTTCTTTATCCGGCAGATTACGAATACAGCAAAGTTCAAATGTTTCAAAAACTTCCGGAGTAACCCGCCTGTGCAGCTCGGCAATTGCCAAATCCAAAATATGCTGCCGGTATTCATCAAGAAAAATTTTTTCAAAACTCAAATTCACCGGCTCCGGTTCCGGTAAATTTTCAGTTCGCGGACAATTTCTCTTGAAATAATCAGATATTTTATGACGTATTATTCCGCCGAGCCAGGTACGGAAAAGCCCGTGCTTATCTTTTGAATAACGGAATTCCCCATTATTAAAAACTCCCAGCATAACAGCTTGAGAAATATCATCAGCATCAGCTGACGGAACACCGCTTTTCAACGCTATGCTGCGGATGAGTTTGAAATAAATATCGTAGAACTCCTGCCAGCCAATATTATCATTGTCTGCCAATTTCTGCAACATGCTGGTTTTCGTAGTATACATTATCCGATCTCCCCCGAAATTTTCATAATATACATTATTAATCATGTAAAATCAAGCTGCAAAAAAATTCTTGATTTTTTCTTTTTCTTCGTGTCACATCAAGACAAAAAATTCCGATTATATAATAGAAAGGAAAATTGCGGTCATAATGTTCACATGCTCTCTCCGGGGGACAGGCGGGGAGAAATCAATGATACAACAGAAAGGAAATTAAAATGAAACGGGTTATGATGATGTTATGCTTTATGAGCAGTTTGCTGTTCATGCAGGGATGCGGAGTTCCCGCAGAAGAGAAAAACGCAGCAAAAGAAGATCCGAAAAAAGCAGTTCAATTCAACTATGAACACGTCCTCGGGCTTCCTATGCGAATCGTTTACGCCTATGAAGTTACCAATCTGTCTAAAGATAAAGAACTGACCGATGTATATGGCATGCTTGTCAAAAAAAATTCCTTTGGGGGAACATTTGAGGAACAGATCTCTTTCAGCAACATACCTGCCGGAAAAACAAAGTTTTTTGCCATTGAAAAAGCTGAAAATGGTCTTTCTAAACATTATGAAGGAGACTCCCTTGATGATATTTTGAAACAGATGGAATTGGATCCGGAACAATACTATTTCCGGACAACAGAAACAACATTCAAAGTCAAAGAAGCATCTTTTAAATAACAATTAAAAATATTTTCCTGTCCGCAATAAATAAGAGAATAGAATTATACTGTTTCAGTTCTATTCTCATTTTTCGCAATCAATATAAAAAAAGGAGAAAACAAAAATGGCAAGTAATCTTTATACAGTGACAGAAAATGAAAAAGTATTGTTTGAGCTGGAATGCGAAGGACTGATCGCTCCGGGAGTGGATTCAGGAGTTAATGAACTGCTCGGAGGATTCAGAGAAAAACTCAAAAACACCGGAGCATTTTTTTGCGGCAAACAGAAATCTCTGTTAGTGATTACTGATAAACGTATCATCGGAATCGAATTTTCCCAGGACTGTTGTTCATGCTCTGAAGAAAGATCTTTTTTTGATGTCCCGGTGAAAACATTGAGCGGCTGGAACAGTTACCGCAAAAGCAGATTCTGCTGTTGTAAATCTTTTTCCTTCAGTATCGGTGTAACCAGACCGAACAATACATCAACATGTTTTTCATTTTCAGTGGATAATATAACCGATGATCATGCACAGGCACTGATTGCACAAATCAATACACTTGCCTGAAATAAAATTTTAGTTATTGTCCCAATTTTTGTGAAAAATCTTTACTGCGGTGGCGCATCGTGGTCAATCTCGCGCCTTGCTCCTGCGCCGCAGAGGTCGAATACAGTCGTATACTCCCTCTGCGTACTCGTCGCAAAACCCGACCTTGCCGCACGC
>JAZSIZ010000055.1:0-9728 GCA_045534015.1 Victivallaceae bacterium
ACGACATGGCTACGATCCGACTTGGAAAGCCGGATCACTTCCTCGCGGTCGGCATCGTCTTTCGGACAATATCTGTATTCGGGAGCAACAGTGAAAGGAGCAAGCCAGTCGGCATCGGAACAGGAACCGCAGTTTCCGATATTGTCGATGTTGATATTGACCGACATGACAAAGTTTCTTGAGTCCAGCAGACGGTAAGCGTGAGGCTCCCAGCACATGGTCCACCAGAGGTCGCCCTGCTGATAGATCCGGGTGTGATCGCCGATGGGGACTTCTGCCCTGCCCTGCATGACGATAGGGATCTGCAAAGCGTAATGGACATCGCCCTGCATCTTCTTTTCCGGACCGCGCCCATACTCCCACAAGATGTTGAAAGGAGACTCCGGCGAAAGGGTCGGATGTTCCTGCGGTTTCAGCTGAATATTCTCAAAAATGCTCATAATAGTAAGTTTTTACAATTTATTGGTGATTTTTCGCAAAGATTCCTTATTGAAAAAAACTCGTTTCCTATATATAATGTATAGCAGATTACAAATTTTTCAACTATGTTTCGTAAAATTTACGAACAAACAAAAAACACAAGGAGGTTTTTTATGGCAACTGCAAAGAAAGCAGCCAAACCCGCAGCGAAGAAAGTCGCAGCTAAACCCGCAGCAAAAGCTGTTGCAAAGAAAGCACCTGCAAAGGTCGCAGCAAAGGCAGCTCCCAAGGCTGAAAAGCTGGCTATCGACGGCGGTAAACCCGTTAACTCCACTCCGTTCCCGATGTGGCCCCAGTTTGAAGAATCCACCATTCTGAAAGTCGCAGATCTTCTCAGAACCGGTAAAGTCAACTACTGGACCGGCAAAGTCGGACAGGAATTTGAAGCAGAATGGGCAAAATGGCTCGGTGTCAGAAACGCTATCAGCGTTGCCAACGGAACCTGTGCTCTCCACACCGCTCTCGCAAGTATGGGCATCGGCCCCGGTGATGAAGTCATCTGTACTTCCTCCATTTTCATCGCTTCCAGCTTCTGCGCTCTCCAGGCAGGTGCTCTCCCTGTTTTCGTTGACGTCGATGACTCCCACACAATCGATCCCAAGAAGATCGAAGCTGCTATCACCGAACGCACCAAAGCAATCGTCGTCGTTCACCTCTACGGTATCGTCGCTGATATGGATCCCATCCTCGCTATCGCCAAAAAGCACGGTCTGAAAGTTGTTGAAGACTGCGCACAGTGCTTCGGCGGTGTCTACAAAGGCAAAAAAGCCGGTACCATCGGTGATGTCGGCTGCTTCAGCTTCTGCCAGAGCAAACACTTTACCACCGGCGGTGAAGGCGGTATGGTCGTCACCAATGATGAAGACCTCGCCTGGGAATGCCGTTCTTTCCGCGACCACGGTTATGACGTCAAAGCCAAACTCAATCTGCTGGAAATGGAAGGCAAACAGCTTTACATCCACCGTCGCGTCGGCTTCAACTTCCGTATGACTGAAATGCAGAGCCAGATCGGTCTGTGCGAACTTGAACGTTTCGATGACTGGAACCTCAAAAACCGTATCCGCAACGGTAAAATGCTGATCGCCCAGCTCAAAGATCACCCGTTGATCAAATACTGCCCGGTTGACACCGAAGAACGTCAGAACTCCTTCTGGTGGGCTCCGTTTGTCATCGATACCGACAAACTCAAAGACGGCATCGACACCAAACAAGTCATCGCTGCCATCGCTGCTGAAGGCGTGCCGGTTTACAGCGTCCTCTGGCCGGAAATGTACAAAGAACAGGCCTACACCGACCGTAAAGGCTTCGGTACCGTCGGCTATCCCTTCAACGATCCGCGTTCACGCAACATCGATTACACCAAGTTCAACTGCAAAATGGCGAACTGGATGACCGACCGCACAATCAGCTTCTTCACTCACCCGGTCTACACTGAGGAACACACTCAGGCTATGATCGATGCCTTCAAGAAGGTTGCTGAAGCTTACATGAAGTAATCTTTCAAACAGGGTAACAGTGATGAAAAAAGTCAAATATGCGATCATCGGTTTCGGCGGCATCGCCGAAAACCGTATCGCCAAAGAAGGCTTCGGCTGCGATAAAGCCCGGTTCAACGGGCTTCCCAATGCAGAGCTCGTCGGTGCAACCGATATGAATCCTGCCCGGGAAGCGGCAGCAAAGGCACTCAATTTGAAGTGGTACAAAGATATGGATGAGATTTTCGCTGATCCGGAAATCGATGCCGTCTATATCGCCACCAACAATATGAGCCACGCTCCGATTGCCATCAAAGCGATGAATGCCGAAAAACATGTGATGAGCGAAAAACCGCTGGCAACCAGTGTTGCCGACGGTGCCGCCATGGTCAAACTCGCTGCAAAAAAACATTTGAGTCTGACCATCGACCACATGATGGTCTACAATGCATTCAACCAGTTGGCCCGCAAATATGTTGCCAACGGCAAACTGGGCAACATCGGTGACAGCTGCTTCCACATGGAGTTCCTTTTCGGTGCCGATCCGGCTGAAGCCGCCAGCTGGCGGTGCAACAATGTGGATGAAATGGGTGGTCCCATCGGCGATGTGGCAAGTCACTGTATCTACATGGCGGAATTCATGTTTGACAGCAAGATCAAACAGGTTCAGGCAGTATATCTGCCCAAAACTCTGGCGATCAAAGCTGAAGACGGTGCCTACATCCGCTTCACTCTGGAAAACGGTCAGACCGGTTCTTTCAAGGTCGCTTTCTGCGAAAACCGCGGCGGTCTGGTCGGAACCCTTTCCAACCTCGGTTACGAGATCTACGGTGATGCGGCTGTGCTGCGCGGATTCGGTACGATGTTCCAGCTTTCCGGTTACAAAGATGAGCCTTATGCCATCCGTCTGGAACTGGAAAGCACCGACGGCATCAAACCGCTGCGTCCCCGCAAGTTCCCCAACATCTATCAGCAGATCATCATGCATCATGCCCAATCGGTCATCGACGGCAAACCGTTGAATGCCGAGGACGGTCTGCGCAATCTGCGTGCCTGCTTTGCCATTCACAAATCCGCCCGCAACGGCGGAAAAGCGTATCAGGTAAAGTAAGCCCGGAAAGATCGGTTTGTACAGCACGGCAGAGAAATTCTCTGCCGTGCAAATTTTTATAACCCCGACAAATGAAAAAATTCAATTACATCACCTCTCCTGAAGTATGCAGCAGCTCCATCGATATTGAAATCGGCGATAACGACAGGATCACCGCTGTCCGTTTCAATGGCGGCTGTCCGGGGTCATTGACTGCTGTTGCGGCTCTGGTCAAAGGCAAAACTCCGGAAGAAGCCGTAAAAATCATCTCCGGGATCACCTGCGGGAGCAAACGTACCAGCTGTCCGGATCAATTGGCAAGGGCTTTGAAAAAGTTTTGCAGCAGGAAGTAAACAAAGATCGCCGGAAATTGAAACATCTGTATTGCCGGATAAAAAAGCATTTTTGAAAAATTTCCAGTTCACTTCTCCGGCTTTTTCCGGTCAATATGATCTTTTTCCATTGCATCAGCTTGACATCAGCAGCAAACAAGTGTATATTTTGCAAATACCTTTTTTATAGGTAATGTCCCAAATTTTGTGAAAGCCAGGCAGAGGGGGATAAATGAACATTTCTGTGACTTATAAAATATATCACAGAAGTTGTGATTTTTCAACCAGCCCCGCATGGGTCTGCTCCAACCGGGGGATGGATTGCGGAGCAAGGCGCGAGATTACCCGCAAGCCGCCGCCGTTGGTTAGGTTTTTCACAAAAATCAGGATAATAATTTTTTGTAAAACAGGGAACGGGGAATATTATATGCTGAAAAAAGCATACTGCAGAGAATTTTTGCTGGCGACAGCGATCATGGCATCATATGCGTTGATTGCCAATTATTTAGGCACATCCATATGCATGATCCGTTCCATTTTCGGTGTCCCCTGCCCCGGATGCGGCATGACGACTGCCGGTATCGCTCTTTTAGGCGGCAATATACCGATCGCCATTCAAGCCAACGCCATGATCTTTGCCGTCCCGCTGGTCGCCGGATGCATGATTGCTGACCATCTGTGGAAAAATCCCCGTTTTTCAAAAATCGTCAGATGGATATACATGGCGACAACAGCACTGCTGGTCATCTATTTCATCACCCGTATGGTGCTGTATTTTCCGAATGGGGATTACCCGATGAATACTTCGGAAGATACCGTGGTGGAAAAAATCTGCGAGTTATTTTCACGGTAATACGTCTTTCTCCCGGAAAGATCCATTCTCCGGAATCCTCATCATCTTTCAGGAATCTTTTTTCTTGCTGCCGCCTTGAGCAGAATAAGAAAAAATTATTGAAAATAATTACATTTTCAACTTGCTTTTTTGCATAGTCAGGATATAATACATCTGTGACCAAAAACAGAGGAAAAAATATGCTTTACTACCTTTCAAATTTACAGGAATTTTTCGGGCCGCTGCGCCTTTTTGACTATATAACTTTCCGTGCCGGAGGTGCTGCGGCGACTGCATTTCTGATCGTAGTCCTTTTCGGCGGACGTTTCGCCGCCATGCTGCGCGCTTTCAATCTCCGTGCCGCTGACAGATACAAAGATCTGATGCCTCCGGAGATGCTGGATAAACGCAAAAACAGTACTCCGTGCATGGGGGGGATCCTGCTCATCGGCGGAGTTCTCCTTGCCACTTTGCTGTGGAGCAAGTGGCAGGCGACCAATGGTATATCATGGGTGCTTATGGGAGGCACACTGGGATTTGCACTTATCGGTTTTCTCGATGATTTTCTCAAGGTATTTCAGCAGAAAAGAGATGGTCTGCCGGGGAAATTGAAACTGCTGGGACAATTCCTCATCGGCGGTCTGGTCGTATGGTTTTTCTGGAGCCGTCCGGCACTGCATGAAATGATGAGCGGATTTGTCATACCATTTGTCAAAGATCCGGTCAGCTTCGGTTCATTGTGGTGGATACTGCCGTTATTTTCAGTCACGATCATCATTGTCGGGGCTTCCAATGCGGTAAATCTGACCGACGGAAAGGATGGCCTTGCCACCGGATGTACGATTTTCTGTGCGCTCTCGTATGCCGTTATGACTTATCTGATGGGACATAAAATTTTCGCCTCCTATCTGGGGTTGCCGTATGTTGAAGGTATCGGTGAAGCAGTGGTCTTTGCTGCAGCCATCGGCGGCGGCTGTGTCGGTTTTCTCTGGCACAACTGCCATCCGGCATCGATGTTCATGGGCGACACCGGCAGTCTGGCTCTCGGCGGAGCCATCGGCATGCTGGCGGTTCTTTCCCGCCAGGAACTGCTGCTTGCGCTGGTCGGCGGAGTATTTGTAATGGAAATTGTTTCGGTAATGCTTCAAGTGGCATCCGTAAAATTGACCGGCAAACGTATTTTTCTCTGTTCGCCGATACATCACCATTTTGAACGCAAGGGATGGACAGAAACTCAAATCGTTGTCCGCTTCTGGATCCTTTCCGGAATCTTTGCGTTGATGGCTCTTGCAACCTTGAAACTGCGCTGAAAGGAGGTTCGTCATGGCTCTGGAATACGGATTATCCTGTTTTTCCCCTGCACCCGGACGCGATGAGGGAAATATCTATTATTTCGTTCCGGATAAAGTCGATCTGAATGCTCCTGCCGGACTTTTTATTTTCATGCATGGCGGTGATGCCGATTCTCCGGCAACTGCACCTTTTGACAACTATCTGAATCCGGAAACCGGATGTCTGCGCCCTCACATCGACCATATTCCTTTCATCGTTGCCGCTGCCAGTGCGCCAAGGGAGATCGACGGTAAACGCTGGAACCGTGCCGCAGCAGTAAAAGCTCTGGATGCGATCATCGCCGATGCCTGCAGCCGGACTCTGATCGACTGTGACCGGATAATCATCGGCGGTCACTCCATGGGCGGCTTCGGAGCATATCATCTGGGGCAGATTTTTGCCGACCGTGCCGCAGGAGTATGGTTGAGTTCCGGAGCGTGGCAGATTGCTGATTTCCGTTCATTTTACGGCACACCAGCATATATTCTGCACGGGAAATATGATTGTGCCTCCAGTTACCGTGAATTTCACAAAGAACCGCGCCACCATGATTGGTGCGGGGTATCATTCGGCAGATCTGCTCACGAATTGATGACCAGATACGATGTGGAGCATGTTTACGATGAACATGATGCCGGACACGGTCTGCGCTGGGAGGCGGCACAATTGGCATTCCGCCGTTTTCTCAAATGGGCGGAACAGCAGAAACGGCAGCCGTATGCCGGAAAAAGTGCATTGATCACGCCCCGGGGATCTGCAGATCCGGAAATGCATCACGCTCCCAGATGCCGCTATCTGGAGCTGCTGGAAGCCGGAAATGAGACCATATTATTTGATAAGATCCGTCAGACCGGTCCAAATATCGCCTGGACCGTGGATGATCTGCTTCAGCAGAATTATGAACTTGAAACAGCCGCCATTTCCGGTTCCCGTATTATTGCGGAAAATTGCGGGAACAACCATTGGCTGATTTCGGCGGAAAATGTCAAACGTTTCGCGCTTTATCTGGCTCCGCAGATGGGTGATTTGACCAAACCATTCACGATAGATTGTCAAAATCACGGTATTTTCAAGTGCAATGCCCAAGCTCTTGACACTCCGGAAAAAGATTATTCTGCAAGAATCATCATTGATTTCAAGTAAGTTGATTACAAAGCAAAATATCCGGCGAGTGGGTATTTTTTCAATTTTTCTAAATTAAATTCGTTTTTTTTTCGATTTATTTTTAGAAACACTATTGATTTTTTCTGTCATTGCATTACAGTGTATTTCAGAGATTCAGTGACAGAAAGGAAAATCAATGAATATAGGCTTGAATCAATTGAGGCGTTTGCCTTTCAATACAGTGTTTGCGGTGAGGAATTACGGATTTGACAATACTCTGCCGCCAAGCGACGCCTGTCCCGGTTCAAAATTATGCATGGCGATTTTACGATGCGATCATCTTGAAACCATAAAGTTGCTTGAACAGAATGCCCCGATTTCCCATCATGAAGAACCGGATGGCTGGACACCACTGATCTACAGCATATATTACAACAATCTTTATGCCAGAAAAATGCTTTTTGAGCTGCATGCATCCCCATCGGAAGCAGATTATGCCAACCGCACGCCGCTGATGTTTGCCGCCATAAAAAATGATCCGGAATTGATCGTTGAATTATTCTGCCTGGGAGCAGATGTTCATGCGGTCGATCATTGCGGCAAAACCGCCCTTGACTTTGCCATTGAATACCATAATACTGAAAGTATAAAAATACTCCGCCGGTTGATATAAAAAACAGAAAGATAATATTGTATCCAATAGAATTGAATAAGCCCCCACACCCGCGGGGCGGCATCAAGGCTTCTCCCCGGAGCCGCCGCCCCGTTTCTTTATTGTCCCCACACCCATGGTGACAGTATCGCGACGCTGTGCCGGGTTTTGTCAAGGCGAAGCAGAGGGAGTGTGTTAAACACACATGACCGACAGCAAGTTCCGATGACAAGGCACGGCACAGCAAGCGGAAAATGCCCCACACCCATGGTGACAGTATCGCGACGCTGTGCCGGGTTTTGTCAAGGCGAGCAGAGGGAGTGTGTTAAAACACACATGACCGACAGCAAGTTCCGATGACAAGGCACGGCACAGCAAGCGAGAATGCCACCAAACTTGCGGGGCGGCACACAAAAGCTCTCATTCCCCGGAGCCGCCGCCCCGCTTCCTTTTTTTTATTCCGGAAACCGCCTTTCCCGATTGACAAAAAGCTGTTCTCATGTTATATTAACTGGAATATTTTACAATACAGCATCCGTGGGGGAACAAGTGGCGACAATTCAATGTAAAATGTGCGGAGGAGAATTGACTCTGCCAGATGGTGTTTACAGCGGAACCTGTGCATATTGCGGTTCATTGACCACCTTTCCCCGCATTACCGATGCCCATTTGGAAACTCTGCACAACCGGGCTGAACAATTACGCCGGGTCCATGAATACGATCAGGCGATCAATGTCTATTCCCAGATCATAGCGGCGACACCGGATGATCCGGAAGCTTACTGGGGAATGGTACTGTGCCGCTACGGTATTGAATATGTGGAAGACCCGGTTTCCCGGGAAAGGATACCGACCTGTCACCGGGTGCAGTTTGAATCGATCCTCAATGACATTGATTATCTTTCGGCACTGGATCATGCCGGGAGCGTGGAACGGGAAATTTACCGGAAAGAAGCTGACCGGATCGCAGATATACAGAAAAATATTCTTACCATTTCCAATCAGGAAGATAAATTTGATGTTTTCATCTGTTACAAGGAAAGCACCTCCACCGGTCAGCGGACACGGGATTCATTGATTGCCCAGGATATATATCATGCTCTGGATAAAAACGGTTACAAGGTCTTTTTTGCCCGCATAACTCTTGAGAACAAACTCGGTCAGCAGTATGAACCGTATATTTTTGCTGCGCTCAATTCGGCAAAAGTGATGCTGGTCATCGGCTCATCGAAAGAAAATTTCAATGCCGTCTGGGTAAAAAATGAGTGGAGCAGATTTCTGTCGCTGATAAAAAAAGACCGCTCCAAACTGCTCATTCCGTGCTACAAAGATATGGATGCCTATGATATTCCGGAGGAATTATCCATGCTTCAGGCGCAGGATATGAATAAGATCGGTTTCATGCAGGATCTTCTGCACGGGATCGACAAAATCATTCCGCTGAAAAAATCCGCAGGCTCACCGGCAGCGGCGGCAACCGGAAAAAACAATCCGCTGCTCCGGAGAGCAAAAATTTTCATGGATGACGGTGATTTTCCCACGGCATTCCAATATTGTGAAAATACGCTGGATCAGGAACCGGAAAACGGTTGGGCTTATTTTTACAAAATGCAGGCGGAATACGGAATCAGTGATGAAAAATTTCTGGCTGAAATTTTTCATATCAGACAGAATAAAAATTTTGCCATGGCAGAAAAATTCGCGGATGAAGAACTTGCCGCATTGATCAACAGGATCATAACGACCCAGCAGAACTATTATCAGCAATCCAATGATTCGTTTATTCTTTCGCCTGACCGTACCACTCTGGTGAAAATCAAACCGGATTCCGTCATTTCCGGAGAGGTGATCATCCCTCCCGGAATCACCCGGATCGGGGCAAATGTTTTCAGCCATTGCGAAAATATCACCAGAATAGTTGTTCCGGAGGGAGTTACCGGCATTGACAACAATGTATTTCTGGGATGTACACGACTTTCAGTGATCCAATTGCCGCTCTCTTTGAAATACATCGGTGCGGCGGCATTTGTCAACTGTGTATCACTGACAGCGGTAACGATTCCGGAAGGGGTGGAAAATCTGGGGCATCACCTTTTCAGCGGATGTGTGCAGCTGCAGTCGCTCTCTTTGCCCTCAACGATAAAATTTGTCGGACAGGATGCATTTATCAATTGCCCCAATTTATCCCCGACCGCAATACACCGTCAGAAACAGCCTGCCGCCACGCTGGATGACAAACTGACCGATTCATGGAACAAATTGCAGAATTTTTTCAAAAACTGAAAAAATTGTTATCATCCTGATTTTTGTGAAAAATCTTTACTGCGGTGGCGCATCGTGGTCAATCTCGCGCCTTGCTCCTGCGCCGCAGAGGTCGAATACAGTCGTATACTCCCTCTGCGTACTCGTCGCAAAACCCGACCTTGCCGCA
>JAZSIZ010000025.1:0-6562 GCA_045534015.1 Victivallaceae bacterium
GATTTTTAAAGCGCACTATGCGACTTTGGTTTGTTCTCGGATTTAACATAAATCCATTTTTATCAAGAGGCAAACCACTTTTTGTTTTCAGACAAAAAATGAGAGACCTCTTGTGTCTCTCATAATATCTTTTTTCAAAAGCGTCGATCAAGCACGCCCAACAGGGCGGGCGCGACACCACGCAACCCGCCGAGCGGGTTTTGCAAAGCTTTTTTCAAAAGCATCGATCAAGCACGCCCGACAGGGCGGGCGCGACACCACGCAACCCGCCGAGCGGGTTTTGCAAAGCTTTTTTCTAAAAAGCGTTGATTGAGCTGCGACAACGGAGCAGCGAGACAGCCCGCAACCTGCCGAGCAGGTGCGCCACCGCAGTAAAGATTTTTCACAAAAATTGAGACAATAATCTCAAATAATACAGCTATCAAAAAAGCTTTTCCATTGCTTCAAAAACCGCTTGCGCAGAGTCTGCCGGCACAGCTTCAGGGTGCTGGTGACGGAACCATGTCCGTTGACGGCGGGCATACTGCCAGGTGGCGGTGCAGATTTTTTCCAGCAGGGTATCACGGTTGAATCCGCCCTTTAAAAAAGTGTCGATCTGCTTGTACCCCAATGCCTGATGTGCCGTTGGGGTGGAAAATAATCCGGCTTTGATGGCAGCTTCAGCTTCTTCGATCCATCCGTTATCAAGCATCTGAACCGCACGGTCGGCAATGCGTTTTTTCAGAACTCCGCTTTCCCGCTCGATAATGAAAGCTCTCACCGGATAACGCAGTTTCTGCCGGCTGCCCTGCTGCAATTCAACTATGGATTTACCGGTAAGCAGGAAAACTTCCAATGCTCTGATCAAACGTCTGCGGCAGAGTTTCCACTTTTCAAATGCCGCCGGATCAACTGCGGCAATACGCTCATGGAGCAATTTTTCACCATCTTCAGAATCATAAAGTGCGTCCAATTCAGCACGCAGTTCCCGATCTCCGGGCAAATCATCCAGACCGTAGAGCAAAGCCTTGAGATACAATCCGGTACCGCCGCAGAGGATTGGCAGTTTTCCCCGGGAAATAACATCGGCAATAACCGAATCTGCTTCAGCACAGAAGCGGAAAACTTCCGACCTTTCCGCAAGGTCATAGATCCCGGTCAGGTGATGGGGTACAGCCAGTTTATCTGCCGCCGACGGCTGTGCCGTACCTATGGGCAATTCCCGGTAAAGCTGCATGGAATCCACCGAAACGATCTCTCCATCGTACCGTTTTGCCGCTTCCAATGCACAACTGCTCTTGCCGGAAGCAGTCGCCCCGGCAATGACCAACAGAGGAATTTCACTCATAATGCTCACAGATGATAGAGTATTTCCAGAAGTTTCCGGACAAAACCGCGGTGCGGCGGATAACGGTTGGGCAGATCAAACAAAGTGGTCTGTTTCATAACCGGTTTTTCATGCGTAAAGGTGGTAAAACTTCTTTCGCCGTGGTATGAACCGAATCCGCTTTTGCCGACTCCGCCGAAGGGAATATGCATATTGGTAAAGTGAAGCAGAACATCATCAAAAACTACCGCTCCGCAGGAGAATCTTTCCGTCAGAAATGCTTTAAGCTTTTTCTGACCGCCGAAACAATATGCTGCCAATGGACGCTCAATGGCAGCCAAATGGCTGATAAGTTCCTCATCCGCAGTGAATTCCTGCACCGGCAGCAGCGGTCCGAAAACCTCTTCTTTAAAAAGCGGGGAATCTTCCGGCAGCCGGTCGATCACGGTCGGGGCAAAAAGCCTTTTCTGCGGGTCACGGTCACCTCCGGCGATCAATCTGCCTTCAGAAGCAAGCCGGACGATCCGGTCATAAGCGTCATCATCCGGCATGGCGGCGATCAGATTTCCATTTAATGGTTCATTACCGTAGATCCGCCGGATCTCATCTGCCAGCAGATTCATAAACCTTTCTTTCACCCCTTTCTGCACCAGCAGATAATCAGGAGCGGCACAGGATTGACCGGCATTGAAAAACTTGCCCCAGACGATACGGCGGGCGGCAAGTTTCAAATTGGCGGTATTCGTGACGATACAGGGATTTTTCCCGCCGAGTTCCATCGTACACGGAGTAAGATTTTCAGCAGCTTTCGCCATCACCTTTTTTCCGG
Organism: Victivallaceae bacterium; assembly: GCA_045534015.1. Taxonomy (GTDB): domain Bacteria; phylum Verrucomicrobiota; class Lentisphaeria; order Victivallales; family Victivallaceae; genus UBA1784. Next base: position 2,136 of record JAZSIZ010000025.1, read on the forward strand.
TAGTGCTGTTGCCGGTCACAAATATGTAATCATAACGGGCATCAATGGTCTCATCCAGAGAAAGTTCATCCCTGATGAGCAGAAATTCATCATCGGTAAAAGTTTCTCTCACCAGACGGGCGATAACTTCATTGGTGTGCAAAGAACGCGGAGAAAGTTTGAGAACCACCCGGTTTCCGGCGGCAAATGCCCCCAGTGCCGGTTCCAGAGCAAGAAGCAGCGGATAATTCCAGGTGGAAATGACCAGCACTCTGCCGTACGGTTCACGGTAAAGTTTTGCCGCTGCCGGCCAAGTCATCAATGATCCGGGCAGATTTCTTGCCCGGCTGAGCCGGGGCAGATTGCGGGCAAGATAGTCGATGATCGAAGTCAGAGGGATCAATTCCGCAAGCAGTGTTTCCACCGTATCACGCCCGATGTCAGCGGCTAAAGCGGCATAAATTTCCGCCTTGGCGACACTGAGTTTATAACGGAAAAGCCGCAGTTTCCACTGCCGGTAACGGCACAGCTGAACCTGCAGAGCCGGAGAACCGGTAAAACTTTTCAAGATCTCAAGCAAAATTTCCCTGTCCATCGCTGTCACCGGATATATTCACGTTTTGTCCGGTGACCGATAGCGCACCAGATGTCATGTCCATGGGTATTTTTCATTGTCCCCCACTCCGCTACTGTAACTTCCAGATCACCGCGTTTACCCAGCAGGATCGCCTCATCTCCGGCTGCGACACCGGGCACATCAGTGACATCAACGATCGTGTAATCCATGGAGATCCTGCCTAAAATACTGCAATATTTTCCACCGATGATCACTCTGCCGCAATTGCTCAACGCCAGAGGTATACCATCAGCATAACCGGCAGTAAGCACTGCAACTTTCAAAGGTTTGCGGGCGATGAACATGCGGTAGTAACCTACTGAATCGCCCGGAAAAAGTTCACGCACTTCGCCGACGACCGTCGATAATTCGATGATCTGGCGGCAGTTGTCGGTAAAATTATCACCATACATCATCCCGCCGGGACGTGCCATATTGAATGGCTCCTGTGTGGCACGGGGCAGTTTGACGATCGCATCTCCGGCAGCATGGTGGTAGTTCTGAAAAAATATCCCCGCGGAATCCAGAGCATTTTTCACGGCAATAAAACGATCCAGCTGCAATCCGGCAAAGAAAAGATCCGGCTGGGCGGCAGTGGCGAAGTGGGAAAAGAGAGAATCCGGCTGCAATCCGGGCAGTTTAACGATTTCAGCAACTGCCGCCGCCGCACCCTCTGCCGGAATACCGAGACGTCCCATCCCGGTATCAAGTTTCACGGCGATACGGACACTTTTCTGCTGACGGCACGCTTCCGCAGAAAGCAATTTTGCGGTATTCAAATTATCCACCGGACAAATGATGTCATTGGCAACTGCATCGGCGATCTCCCATGGCGGCAAAATTCCCAAAATCTGCACATCCAAACCCAGTTCGCGCAGTTCCAGAGCCTCTTCGCAGGTGGCAGATGCGAACCGGTACGCCCCTGCCCCGGCAAGAGTTTTGCCGATGGCAGCGGCTCCGAGCCCGTAAGCATCATATTTCAGAACCGGCATCAACCGGCATTTTCCGGCACACTGCCGGAGAAAGGCGAAATTTTTTTCCAACTGCGCCAGATCGACCCGGCAGCTGATTCTCGCTTTATTCATCATGGCCTTCTTTCCGGAATACTTATTTGGCGTATTCCACTGAACGGGTTTCCCGGATGATGGTAACTTTGATCTGACCGGGATAGGTCATCTCTTTTTCAATGCGGGAACAGATCTCTTTGGCAAGCATCTGGGCTTCACCTTCGCCGACTTTTTCCGGCACGACCACGACCCGGATCTCTCTGCCTGCCTGCAATGCAAAGCAACTTTCCACGCCGGGGAAGTCATGGGCGATATTTTCCAGCTGTTCCAGACGTTTCAGATACAATTCAGTAGTTTCACTGCGGGCTCCGGGACGGGAGGCACTGAGCGTATCACAAATATTGATCAGAATGTCATAGAGAGATTCCGGTTCAATTTCACCATGGTGGGCAGCTACAGCGTGAACCACATCTTTAGCCTCGTTGTACTTGCGCAATACATCGGCACCGATCTGGGCATGCGGTCCTTCAACTTCATGGTCAATGGCTTTGCCGAGGTCGTGGAAAAGACCGATACGTTTGGCTTTTTTCTCATCCAATCCGAGTTCGGCAGCAATGATCCCCATGAAATAGGCAGTTTCCAGCGAGTGCTGAAGCACATTCTGGGAGAAGCTGTAACGGTATTTCAGTCTGCCCAGCATCTTCATGATCTGGGGAGAGACTCCGGGGATTCCGGTTTCCAGTACCGCCGCTTCGCCGACCTGGAAAAGTTCCTCTTCCTGTTCTTTGGTGATTTTCTTGACCAGATCTTCCACCCGTGTAGGATGGATCCTGCCGTCACCGATAAGTTTTTCCATCAGCTTGCGGGCGATCTCTTTACGCACCGGATCAAAACAGCTGATAACCACCGCTTCGGGGGTGTCATCGATCAGGATGCTCACGCCGGTGGCACTTTCAATGGCGCGGATATTGCGCCCCTCACGGCCGATAATGCGCCCTTTCATCTCATCACTGGGCAGCGGAATGGTGGCAGTAGTGCGCTCATAAGTGCAATCAGAAGCATAACGCTGCATGGCGTAGGTCAGAATGCGGCGGGCCTCTTTTTCACTGCGCTCTTTGACCTCTTCCAGAACATTGCGGACAACCAGACCGGATTCGTTGCGAACCTCGTTTTTCAACTTTTCAAGCAGCACTTCCCGTGCCTCTTCCCGGGAATAACCGCTGATACGCTCCAATTCATCGATCTGCCGGGAAATGCTCTTATTCAGCTCCTGTTCCCGGTTGGTGATACGCTCTTTCATCTGGGCGATCTCATTTTCCTGTCTTTCGATGTTTTTGAGCTTGGCATCCATGGAATCGGCACGGCGGTCAAGCAACTCCTCCCGCTGGGCGAGCCGTTTTTCCACATTGGATTGTTCTTTGCGGCGCTCTTTAAGTTCCGCTTCACACTCTTCACGCATCTTGATGGTTTCACCTTTGGCAGAAACCCGTGCATCACGGAGCAGATGCTCCGCTTCCCGTTCCGCATCGGAACGGATCTTTTCCGCGCTGCGTCCGGCGGCATCCCGGCGGATACGCTGGATCCCCAGCACCACGCCAAGAGTGACTGCAACCGAAGCAACTGCGGAGATCGAAACTTCCAAAATCATTCGTTTTTCTCCTGTAGTTCAATTCCCTGCAATATCAACGACTTCCCTTTCGGTCACGACCCACCGCACAGGGGTGTCGTGTTCCGCGCCGGGCAATGCAGTTTCTGAAAGCTGGCAGGAATATATCACCGCCACCGGCGGAGTTTTCACTCCGGCAAGCAGACGGTCATAATAACCGCCGCCGCGCCCCAGCCGGCATCCATTCCGGTCACAAGCGACCGCCGGAACCAGAAACAACACTTGGGAAGAAAGGAACTCCATATCCGCCGCCGGTAGGGACGGCAACGGTTCGGGGATCCCATATTTACCCGGCAGCAAATCCCGCTTAAGGTCTTCGACGACAACCATTTCATAGACACCGGAACGTGTCTCGAAACGCGGCAGAAAAAGCCGCTTGCCACGAAATAGCATAGAGATGTCGACTTCGCTGCCGAAACTGATATACGCCGCGATATTTGCGGCTTTCTGAAAGACGGGCATCCGGCGGATATTATCACAGATCGCGGCATCAAAAATATGCCGTTCACTGTCACTCAACGCCTTGCGTCTTGCGGCATACTCCCGCCGCAAAGCACGCTTTGCCATTTCCACAGTTTCAGTAGCCATACCGATTTTCTCCGGTGATTTTCAATCGGCGGAACAGGGGAAAATGACATGAGTCATCCGGAGCGGACACGATGTCCGCAGATGGGAAACTATCAAAACACTATCCGCCGCACTGATAACTTTATCAGGCGGCACAACGTTTTTTCCGATGCCCATCCCGGCTGATATACCTGACTTTTCCGTTTCTTTTGCGATACAACACACTGTAAAGTGCGGAAAAGCTCATGCAAAATCCCGATTCCCGCCACCTGTAAAGTACTGAACTCCGCCGGATTTCAAAATCCGCTTCCGGTGTCCATGCTCCGCAGGGGCTCCAAAATCATTTATATAAAAGCAAAAAATTGCTGCTGATTATAAATATAATGCATTTTTGTCAAAAATAAAGCCGCTTTGCAAAAAAAAAACAAAATTATTTTCAAGTTTTTTGCAGATGACGATTGTAAAAGTAAATGCACCACCCTAAAATGGCAGTGGTGCATTTAGTCTTACAAATCCAGCCGGTGCATTTAGTCTTACAAACATCTCATGAAGAAAAATACGGAATTGTGGTGTAAAGTTACGAATATCCGGA
>JAZSIZ010000039.1:0-32447 GCA_045534015.1 Victivallaceae bacterium
GAAGCTTGAAAAATAGTTGCGCATGGCGAACCTGTTCAGAGCCCGTGTCGGGCTGCCGGCATCATCGCCTTGAAGGCGTGGTGCATACCACCGGCTAAGCCGGTGGTTTTGATTTGTTTGGGCAAAAAGGAGCGGAGTAAAACGGAGCGTGCGAAGGATGCCCTCCATAGCGCAACGCGCGACGGAGGGCGGTGCGGCTATGGATTGGAGCAAAATATGTTTAATACCTGCATTTTACGCAGTATTTCACAGCCGACCTTTGCAAAGACCTTTACGAAAGGCTCTGTTCCCGACATGGGTAGATGAAGTTTGTCCCCGGCAGTTTTTAAAGAATTTCTGGAGATTTTTCCTTTACAGGGAATAAAAATTATTTTTTACTTTTATTTTACATGAATGCGTGATATACTATATGTGAAGAAAAAAACTTCGTTTTTTAAGAGAAGAGCAGCTGTCGCCGCACGAAGTGAAGCCTGACGGCTTCGTTGACCATTTTTTTGCAAAAAAAATGGTCGGGGTGAGAGGATTTGAACCTCCGGCCTCTGCGTCCCGAACGCAGCGCTCTAGCCAGACTGAGCCACACCCCGACTTGTAATCGGCAAGCTTCAAGTTTTCTTTCAGCTTGTTTACATAATATATCATCTTTTTTTACATTTACAAGCCGATTTTCCCAAAATATACCGTTTTTTTATACTTTTTTCCACTTGACTTTTCAGAAACAGGAAAATTCAGCAACCGCAAACGACAACCCGCTGCCGCTTTTCATATCAACCACAGTTCTATTCTCCTCCCGGTATATTACCGGAAGCACAAAATTGCCGCCTTTTGCCTGCTGTTTATATTCTATCCGTACCCGGTTGAAGTACACTTCACCACCCAGAGAATCTGCAGCTATTGCAAAATATACCGGACTGGTCAGATGTCCATTCGGATCAAGATCTGATGGCTTGACCTGAAATGCCGGCACTGTTTCACCGGCAACCGTTGATACCGGAATTTTCCGCGGCAGGCACTCCATCTCTTCGGCTTCATCAAACTTCACATTGAAAACCTCCGGATCCACTTTAACCGCTTTCCCGGCATTCAAATCAAAAAATGCCCCGGTGGCATTGGCTATAAGACAGAGTTTTCCGGCTTCATCACGCATGGTCAGACGGCGCAAACCGTAAATGGATTTACACCCGTATATTTTTACCGCAGTGGTGACGTTCTCCCGAAATTCAGGCATCCGCAAAATATCGATCTGGATGGAAGAAAGAAATACTGCAATATCGTTTTCACGCAAATAAGAACATAATCCGGTTTCCTGATACTCCTGAAACTGGCAACAATCCATCATCATGCGTACAGCTTCATGCAGTTTCAATCTGCCATCCGCTCCGCAACGGGTAAAAGGCAATTCATTCTGCATCTGATACATCGTCTGACATTCTCCATATAATTATAAATACATATTACAATAAATCAACGAAAAATCAACCTTTTTTCTGCGGCAGGTCATAACTTTCACGCAAATTCATACCGCAATAAAATACTATCAACGCTCCAATGCTCATCACACCGAAAACCGTCATATATGCATTCGGGGAATAGATCAGTCTGCTGCCGCACTGCACCGGTTCAAAGCGATCCATTACCCAACCGATGATGTTTCCGGAAACACCAACCAGCGCATAACTGAGAAAATTCTGGAATGCGATCACCGAACCGGTATTCTCTTTTGAATTTATCTCTTTGAGCAACGGAATTATCAGACTGGATAAACTCGATACCCCGGCAAGCATGATGAAAAGCACTACAAAAAGCGGACTGCGTACATCAAAATATATCAGCAACGGCAACATAATAAATACCAACAATGATACAACAGAAGTCAACCTGAAAAACGGACATTTACGGTTATTCATCCGCAAACTGCACCATGCATAAACAAATCCCCCGGCAGCAGAAACAGCTCCTGTAAGCGAAAATATCAACGCAGCGTTGCCACTTGACATGCCGCAATAGTCTTCAAGAAACTTTTTCCCGACTACAGTTTGCAGTGAATAAAACAATCCCCAATTTACCGGAAGGAAACCGAAAACATAAATATTCTGACGATTTTTGAATAATTCAGCAAATTGTGACAAACGGAATTCTTTGTGCTTTACCATCGGCATATTCATCTGCATACTGTTACCGATAAAACACAGATAGAATATTGTCACCATCCCGGCAAGCACCCAGAGCATCGGCAGCAGCCCGAAGCTGCTCACCCCGGAAGCAAATGGTGCATTGGCAACAATCGCCCCCACATAACCAGTCATAACAACAATTGAAATGATGATCGTATAATTTTTTTTGAAATAACGCAGTATTTCAGTAATCACTCCCAGATACAGACCGCTTGCCCCCAAACCGCACAGCAATCTGGCTGCCAGCAGCATCCCATATCCGGAAGCAAGCGCAAAAAGCACACTGCCGGCAACAAAAAACATTCCACCTGCTGCCATTACCCGCACTCCGCCGTAACGGTCGATCAGCCACCCGACTATCAACTGGGCAACTGCATACACATACATAAAAGCAGTTCCCAGCGAAGCAACTTCGCCGGCACTCAATGACCAGTGGTACTGAAGATCATCAAAGACAGCTCCGGGGATCGCTGCCCTGGATAAATTTGCACAAAAATAAAGCAATGCACCGGATACCATAAAAAACAGTATCCGGTTGCGGTAGAATAATGATCTGTTCATTTTAACAATGCAATCAATCTTCCAGACTGATTCCCATCCATCCGGCAACAGTTTTGCCCATCACATCATCAATGATATCCTGCGGCAAACCGATACGGTCAAACATCGCCAGATAATGTTTGCGCCCCTCATTGATCAAATGAGGCCAGGTCACGTAAGCATCAGATCCCAGAACCAGCTTGCGGAAATTTTCCATTGTGTGATCGATCACCGAAATTTCCGGACTCAACAATTCAGCCAATTCGTAAGGCTGGATACGTTTCCACTGGCCGCAGCCGCCAAGATCGGCATAAAGATTTTTATGCATTTTGATATACTGGGAAGCCTCATCCTGAAAAATCCTCGTCCCCATGTGCGCCATCACGATTTTCAAATCCTGAAATGAACGGGCGATACGGTCAAGGGTGATGGGATTCATATTTTTCAACATCGGACGGCGATAGATGCGGTCACTGTCACTGGGACGGTAGTTGCCGGTGTGGAACAGCAGCGGCAATCCACACTTTTCTGCCGCCTCATAAACCGGCATATAGATGTCATGATCATATTCATACCAAGGATAGATACACTTGAATCCTTTGACCCCCAATTCTGCATAGTGGTAAACTTCCGCCGGATCAGCAGTTTCCCACAAATCCAATTTGGCAAGCGGCACAAAGCAATCCGGATATTTTTTACATATTTCCAAAACCGTTTCATTGGTTTCAAAATCATGTCCTCCGTAACGCAATCCGCCGCTGAGTCCGCAAATGGTGCGGCTTTCACGGGCATTCTTTGCCAGAATATCCAATTCTTCTTTTTTACTGCTGTCGCAATGCACATGAAAATCAAAATACTTCATTTTACACCTCTTTGTTTGCAAAAAAATTGCCGCTCCGGTTAATATAAGAACGGCAATTATCAAGAGTTATTTCACATCGCACACCGTCTTTGTCCGGCGGGATTCTTCTGCGGCAAAAACCATCAGATGGCTTTCCAATGTTTCATCGATACCGGTCAGGATCAATGACGGGTCATTATCCGCAACTGCTTTGACAAAGTTTTCCATGATCCCCATATCACCGCCGCCGTGTCCGGTAAGAATACCACCGTCATTGGCTGTGTTGCTGTCAATGGTGCGCTCACTGTTGTCAAGGAAGTGACGGACGGTGACCATTTCACTGTCGGTGATGATTTCGCCGAGCGAACCGAAAATACGGGTGATCCTGCCGCTGTGGAAGTTGAATCCGGTCATGGTCATCTGCGCTGTGGAACCATCTTCAAAGATCATATTGACCACTTGATTATCCACTACATCGTTGTCGCAATTGTAAACACATCTGCCATAGGGACCGTTTTTCAGAGCTTCTGTAAGCGTTTCATCGGTCACTTCCGGAGTAAGCACGTTGACCGGCCAGACTTTGTGTCCTTTACAGTAACGGTCACGGAAATATACTTTTATTGCAGAATACGGACACTTGCTTTCCACTGCCACCGGACAATCCATACAGCGATCCGCCGCGCCGGCAGGTTTTTCCGAAGCTTTAAAGTGACGCAGCGTACCGAATGAATGAACCGCCGTACACTTCTTGCCCATAATACCGCGCAGCCAATCCACATCGTGACAGCTTTTCGCCAGAAGCATCGGACTGGATTCAGCTTCATTGCGCCAGTTGCCGCGCACATAGGAGTGGGCATGGTGCCAGTAACCCAGCGGCTCAAGGTGCTGGATCGTCATGATCTCACCGATTTCTCCATCATCGATCAATTTTTTGATCACAGCAGTGTAACTGGTGTAACGCAGAACATGACAGACCGCCATCATAACTCCGGCTTCTTTCACAGCCGCCACGATATTGCGGCATGCTTCAGCGGTTGGAGCCATCGGTTTTTCCAAAAGAATGTGATAGCCGGCTTTGGCACAGGCGATCGCCGGAGCTTCATGCAGATTATCCTGTGTACAAATCGCCACAGCATCGCACACTTTGGGAGCTTTGACAAAATCTTCATAGGAAACAAAGCACATTTCCGGCGGAATATTGTACATTTCCGCCATTTTACTGCGCCGGTAATCATCCGGATCAGCAACCGCAGCGATCTCTAATTTTTCAGGAAACGCCTTGGCATAAGTAGCATATCCCCTGCCCCTTGCTCCGGCACCGATAACAGCGATTTTTACTGGTCTGTCCATATTTCAACCTTTATTTTGAAAAGTTACCTGTTTATTCAGATTTTTATCTGGTGTAATATATCATCTGTTTACCGCCTTTGCAAGCGATTTCCCTGCCATAAAGAACCAAAGTAAACTCTTTTGTTGCCGTTACTTCGACAACGCCATTTTCCGGATCGGCAATCAATGAGAAAATTTCCTTTCCCATTTTCAGATTTTTTATACCGTTGCGCTTACCGGTTGACGGTTCCCAGACGATCCGGTTTTCCAGCGCATTGACCTCACGGATGCCCAGAATATTCTCAATGAACATTGATATGGGACCAAGTGCCGACCATCCGCAGAAATCCGGACGGGACAATCCACCGACTTTGTTGGTTGCCGGTTTATCCTCTGTCGGAGAATAACATTCCCAGATGGAGTGCGGTTCAAAATTTTTCCACGTGCGGTACTGCAATGAAATCATTTTGCGGGCAACCTCATCAGCAAGCGTTTTATAACCGTTTTTCTCCAATCCTTTGACAGTCATATAAACTTTGGGCATCCAGATACCGCCCCGCCAATATTCTCCGACGGGAGAGAAACGACTGTCATCCCGGCTGATACTGGGGATGGGGCGTTCACCGCCGAGTTTTTCCGGATCGGCAATGACCTTTGCCAGAGCTTCGATTTTTCCACCATCTGCCACTTCAGCAAGCAACGGCCAGAGTGACGCAGGAGTAATCAAAGAACAAAATCCGCTTTCATCGGTGAAACGGTCAAGATAGAATTGATCTTTTTCCGACCAGAATCTATCATTGATGAACTGTTTCTGCGTTTCAAACTCCGCATACCATTTTCCGGCAAGCCCGTTTTCCCCGATCGCGTCAGCAAGGCGGGCGATATATAGCGCACTCAACGCCTGCTGACAGGAAAGATCCACATAATAGATCGAATCCGGGTCATCATCACCGCGCGGGGTATTATCCATACCCGCTTTGTTTCCGCCCCATTTGAACCCTTTGCCGGGAACAAACTCTGCACCGGTCAGACTGGTGGCATAATCATACAAAACCTTTGCCTTGCACTCATTGAGCCAGTTGTAATGTTTCTGCAAATACTCTTTTTCCAACAGCACATATTTCACCCGATCCACATCGCCGGTATGTTTGAAATACTCATACTCCGTCCACGCAAACAATGGCGGATTGTCCGGAATATGCACTTTCAAAACCATATTTTCCCCGTCATGCATCACCCGGTAGAAGTTATCCAGACTCTGGATACCTGGAAAAACTTCCGCCGCATACCGGCAGAACTGCACCATGAAACAGGTGTCCCATATCCAGATTTTATGACAGCGTATACCCTCATTCATATAGGGCGAAACCGGTGCGCCGCGGGTGGAAAAGATGTGTGTCCACGCTGACTGCCACGCCGCATAATAAAGTTCCACCCAGTCCGGATTTTCCTCATAAACGATCTCCGGCACAAGAGTTCTATCCATTTCAGAAGTATTCCAGGAAAAAAGCGGAATGCGCGGCTTTTTGTCCCAGCCGGGATTACGGGTGGCAACAGAGTAAAATACCGGATACTTTTCACCGCACTTTTCAAGACGGATCTTCACCGGCTCATCCGATTCAACTAAAGGCATGGAAAAACAGCCGTTTTCATCGAATTGAGCAGTGAACTTTCTGCCGTCGCAGGTCAAAGTGAATTTATCCGCCACCTCCTGCGCTCCGCAAATGACCAATTCACTGCCCCGTTTCAACTCCATTTCCATAAAGCCGTTGGGGAAAACCCTGTTGCCCGCCCAGCGGGATGGTTTGCCATTATACAGAACGCTGTGCGAAGCGTGCATATAGCGGTAAATGCGCCAGTCATCGGTTATACCGCCGGTGACAATGGCATCTTCACAACCGTAAAGTTTCTCCTTTGCCGCAAATTCGGCAGGGAACTCCTGCAAAAGCTCCTGACAGATCGCTGCCAAAGGTTCTATGACCAACTCTTCAATGGTACGGTTCAACTCTTTTGTGCGGTGTTCCAGACCGTTGATGACCTCGCGTTTGACCAATTCAACTTTGTGTCCGGCAAGGCGTTCAAATTCACGCATGGAGGAAGCGACTTGTGCTTTCAGATGCGGATGATCTGCTTTTTCCCACTCCATATCATCAAAGTAGTAGATGAAACACAAAATCATCTCTCTGACTGCACGGGTCACAACAGGCGCATTCTCCCAGAGCCGGTGACGGAAATCATCGGGAGGTAAATTCAGGCTCTTCAAAAGTGCAAGCCCCTTGTCAGCCAGTACAACGGCCTGATTTTTTTCTTCAAAAATCGCTCCCCTGCCCGGACTTTTGCGATCGGTCAATATCGACCAGATACCTCTGCCGTTGTCAAGAGTTCTCCTGCCCTCGGCAAAAAGTCCGAAAATAAATGCGGCTTTGATATACTTCATGGAGTAGTTACCGTGGAAAAGCACATGACCATCGATATAATAGGTCTTTTTCACCATCTCCCAGCCGAGCTTATCCAATTCGATCAAAGCCTCGCGTTTATCGGCGGGATAGTGTTTTTCATACCACTCTTTGCGGATCTCATCAGCGGAAATATTCTCATCTTCCAAAGCTCTGGCATAAGCGTAATAGTTGATCTCATAGAGGTCAAAAATACAGTTGCCGCGGCGATCGACCCTGATAACAAAACGGTCAACACCAAGTTCCTGTCCCTCCCGCACATAACGTACCAGATTGTGGACATGTTCAAAAGGCATATTGCCCTGTCCCATAAATTCGCCCACAACTTCGCATTCTGCAGAAAGCGTGAAGCCGGAACTTTTCCGCAAAAACGGATTTTTCGGCAGAAACGGAACGAAGTCGTATGGAGTGATCTTGGTTTCTATCTCAAATTTATGTCTGCCTTCCAAAGCTTCGGCTCCGGCAAGGATGCACTCGTAATCTTCAGCAATTGAACCGAATGAACGCATGATGAAGCGTTTGCCCCGTTTTTCCAGCTCGGAAGCGAAAATACTGATGATGAATTTCACCACTTCCACGGGGGGGTATTTATCGGTATTGGAGTTGTGGATGGCGGAATAATCCGCTTCGGTCAAAGTCAATACCAGACCGTCAAGCTCCGGAACATTTTCAAAGGTCTTATCCAGCTTGTAGCGGATCAGATCAGCAAATGCTTTACCGGTAAGGTCAAATTCGCCATCGGCATCCAGCAATTCAGGCATATCCTCAAGCATTCCCGGCGGCAGCATCACTTCACGGTGCCAGAGATAGACCGCTTTGCCCGCCGCATGGGAAATATCAAGGATCTCATTGAGTTTGCGCTGGTTGCCGGAAACGATCTCCTGATCCCAGCTGGCAAATGCTGCCGGAAACTCCCGGTAGTTCACCAGACCATCCAACCCGCCGTAAGGGGTGTGGCACTGACCGCAGATCTCAAAACTGTCAACATGATATTTTGATTTTTCGGCAATGCTGACCAACTTTTTCACATAAGCCGGATCAAGCGGCGTCGGATGCATCAAGCTCCAGGTGATTTCAGGATGTTTCATAATAACCTCACTTACCGCCCTCAAGAGAAAGCTTCCAGACCGGTCGTTTGCGGAAAAGGGTTTTGAATTTGCGTTTCAAAACGCCTTTTTCTTCCAGATGAACATAGCAGGCGGTGTCGCACATCCTGCCGCACATACTGGCAACAAAAGCGTGCTTATTCGGCGGATAGAAGTTGATCTGGTCGATGATCTCTCTCGCATGTTCCGGAGTAAGATCGGCTTCTCCGGCGATGATCGCCAACCGCTCCGGATCATCGGCAAAAGCATCCGGCGGCATAAAAGGATTGCGGGTACGGTTCGCACCTTTATAATACGCCGCACACTGCCAGCTGTCACGTTTGCCATCTTCGCTCAAGGCATGACCCGGACACGCTTTGATGCACTCTTTGCAATTGTCGCAAAGGTGCGGGATAACCGCTTCATCAGCAGGCAATTCAGCATCGGTGATAATGAATCCCCACCGCTGATTGGGTCCGAAATCATCGGTAAGAACAGAACCTGACAAACCGATTTCACCCAGTCCGCAGTCGCGGGCGCACTTTTCAAAATCAAGAGTTACTTCAGCTTTTTTGTTGAGGAAAACTTCGTTGTAATCCACCTCAAAATTGGTACTGTCATCATTGGAAATAAGCAGCTGGCGTTTCTGGGGCAGAGCATCAAAACCGGCTTCTTCCAGAACAGCACAGCCGCGGAGCAATGCCCCGGGGATCATTACCTCTTCCAGAGTTTCCACGCTGGTTGAATACTGGTAGAAGACGGTTCCGTCTTCGATGCCGCGCCGGGTTCCCCGCAACTGACGGAATGCCACACAAATAACCGTTTTGGCTTCGGGGAAAAGTTTTTTGACTGCGGGATCGGTCATCCTTTCAATATTTCCACACGCAACCAGATCGGCGGCACTCTTTTTCAATGCCGCAATCAATTTTTCTTTAAGCTCTTTCATCACAGCGCACCTTTCTCTTTCAAGTGGCGGTAGCACGCCATATCACACGCCTTGCCGCAGATACACGGAATATAACCGGTTGGTTTGCTTGGCAGAAAGTTGATCTTCTTGTAAATCTCTCTTGCCTCTTCTCTTGAGAAGTGTTTATTTCCGGAAATAATTTGCTCCTTTTCCGGGACACCCGCAAGAAATTCTCCGTCCATAAACGGATTGCTCTTATGCGCTCCACGGTAGTAAACGGCGCACTGCCAACTGTCAGTACCGCTTTCGCTTACCGCATTGCCCGGACAGGCGGGTATGCATTTCCCGCATTTATCACAGAGCGTTTCACCGAAAGGTGCATCCGTTTCCAGCGGAGCATCGGTAATGATAAATGCCATACGGACAAAAGGTCCCATCTTGGGGGCGATCAAGTGTCCGGACATACCGACATCGCCCAAACCGCAAACTTTAGCGGCAAAGTTGTAATCAATAATCACATCGGGAGCTGGTTTCCCGGGAGCGACCGGTTCGGCGTGGATAAGTTCGTAGGTGTCGATCAACTCCGGGTTGGTGGTTTTATCGCCTTTGATACGCAAGTTGGAAACATTGCGCTGCAAGCAGGCATCGAAGCCCTCGTTTTCGATCAAAGCACCCATTTTCAAAAGGAAAATTTCGCTCAAGTCTTCATCAATATACTTCACGCCGACCGAAGTGTACTGCATGAATTGGTTGCCCTGTTCCATCGTGCGGTACAATGCTCTGGGAACACGGAAGAGAAAACCGATGATGGTTTTCGCATTGGGCAGAATACTTTTCGGATCACGCTGCGGATCACACCCTTTGAACAACTCAATATCACCGATGCCGACTGCTGCAGCACCATACTCAAGAGCTTTTTCTTTGATAAGTTTTGCATCAAGCATGATTCACCTCAACGATCCATTTCCCACGGTTTACCGGTACGCAGCGGTTCTTTGAACCGTCCTGCCATACAGCCGCCTTTTTTCTCCAGCATGCTTACACAGGCACGGATACAGCCGCCGCACTTTGCCATATTGTAGCCGACCCATGTCGGAAAATATTTTTCCAGAGCAAGATAGACCTTTTTCACCGTCTTTTCATTGGCTTCGACTCCCTCTTTTTCCATAATATCAAGGTCGCCGTTTTCATTTTTATCCCACACCTCTTTGGGGACAAAGGGGTTGAACTTTCTGCCGCCGTGAGTATAAAAAGCGTAGCACTTCCACTCATCAAGTTTGCCCCATTCGCAGATCTTGCCGCCGACATTGACTTTGATACTCTCGGTCTTGCTCAAACATCCGCCGGGACACTCACGGACACATGCCATACAGCGGCGGCAGAGCGGTTCACCGTCATAAAGCGGATCGGGTTCAAGTTCCGCATCGGTGAAGATGAACGCCACCCGCTGAAGCGGGCCGAAATCTTTGGTCAGAAACATCTTGCTCCAGCCGATCTCACCAAGTCCGCAGGCAACCGCCGCCAGACGGAACTGGAACTGCAAGTCCGGAGCCTCCTGTCCCGGACGTGCCGGACGGGTGAACTGCACACTGCGGTGATGGTTGGTCTTGCGTTTAGCCTGATTCATCGCCTCGATCTGCTCTTCCGGAGAAAGGGTGTTGCCGGGAGTTCCGTCCATATCAGATACACTTCCTCTTGCCCCGGTGTTGCGGTAGATGAAAGCTTCATAGCCCTCATCTTCGATCAACTGTCCGACCTGATACAGCACTGACGGAGCGAAAATCTCATTGATTCCGCCATAAGCCATGGAGGGGTACTGATAAAATTGCGTACCTTCCTCGATACCGCGCTGAACCCCGCGCGGAATTCTGAAGACCATTCCAATAACCGATTTCGCTTCCGGGAAAATAAACCTCGGATCCATTTCCCGCGGCGCACCCTCGAAGCGATCCATCGAACCGATACCGCACATATCGGCTCCGGCGGCAAGTGCCGCCTCTTTGATCATTTTACTTGTCAGCATTTTTTCCTCTCGATTTATAATTACAACATGACAGTTGATTTTTCCTGTACTATCTTACAATAACCGCACTTTTCACAAATCTTATCACACCCGAAACGGTGCGTTATATAATCTGACGGAATCATCCTGTTGGCGATGATCTGCCCCGGAAACAATGCCGAATGCGCCGGTTCAGTCAAATCAAGTGCATTACCGTGAAATCTCCCGTTGAAATAGGCAAATGCCACTGCCATCGGGTTGAAATTTGTCCGGGTGGCAATTTTCATGCCGTCGCAAAGATCTTCATAGTATCTCACGTCTTCCGGACGGATAAAATTGCTTTTGGCAAGGAGATTTTCCTTATTCGTCCCGGCAGAAAGAAATTTGGTGCATACTCCGTGAAAAGCGACCGCATTATCCATTTGCGCTATTTCATGCTGATGCGCCACCAGATTATCGTGGAATGTCCGTGCCGAACAGAAGTTCAGACAGCCGCTGTTGGCAAGGATATAGAGTTTTTTGCCGTGAGCATGGCAGAAATCACGCATCCGGACGATTTTTTCCGGATAATAATTGTATTCGCGTTTCAAATAGAAACTGTCAAAATCTTCAGCCAGATACTCTGCTCCCTCCGGAGTGCCGATTTCCATATTTACCGATGCGCGGATATGCAGATAAGGAAACTCTTTTTTCAGGAAACCGGCGATCACCGGCGAAGCAGTCGTGACCGAAGCCAATCCGAAACGTTCACGGATTTCGCCGACCGCACAGACAAGACGGTCGAAAAATGCCGTTGACAACGCCTCTTTTCCATAACAGTTGCCATTTAACAACAGACAGAATTTGAAGTTTTTCCCGGCAAAAAGTGACAGATCATCTTCCAGCTGCTCCTGCTCCGGAGTAACCCCGCGACCGGTGGTAAAATTGCCCCACGGAAAATAAAGCTCTGAAACCATCTCCCCGTGATCGAGCAGATAGTCCAGAAATTTACGGTTGTTCTGATAGCCGACTTGAAATTTCATTGTAACAGTCCCTTGAAGCCGATAACTGTCGCCGTCATACAGTTATTTGATATAATATACAACGCCCTCCCGTAAAAATCAAATCGTAAAATAAAAAAGCCGGCAAATTTTTACGGACAAGTAAATTCTGCCGGCTTAAACCAGTGTGATTTTCAAATAGCAAGGACAATTTCAGTAGAATCTTTGAAGCTGACCCGGTAATTTTCGATCACGCCGCTTTTGTGCCGGATGATGATTTCCGGAGTACCGCTGCCGAAAAGTTTTACATGGTCACGGTCGATAACTCCGACATGGATCTCTGCCGGAGCTTCCACCACTGCATCAGGAAGAACAGTGAAAATCTTTGCCTTTCTTTCAACAACATCACACTCGAAACTCATTTTCGGCACAACTGCAGTGACCCTCTTTGAATTTCCAGCCTTTGTCCAATCGGTATTCAACAGCATCAACCGCTTGACACCGTCAGCCTCATCCCACATAGTCCAGAAAACTTCTCTGCTCTGATCAATGATCCGGCACGGAGGCTGATTCTGCTCTGCCAGATATGCCACTAAAGATGCCATAACTTTCTGCAGCTCCTCATGCCCGAAATAAGCGTACGCAGTCAGCAAATAGACCACGCCTTTTCCGTAACGGCGGCGGATGACCAACGGTTTGCCGGTGGCGGCATCCCAGATAAACGGTTCAGCTCCGCCGGAAAGCTCGATTTCAGCCAGACGGCACTCGCCATCTTCCGCAGGATTTTTGCTGGGAATCGCCGAAAGCGACACCGATGGGAACAACTCTTTTTCCGGAGAATTCCACTGCCCGCTGAAAAGTTCGCCCCTGCCCCTGACTTTCACACCGCAAAACTCACTCAAATCCCCGTCCTGCCACAACGCAAGATCTTTCATATCTTTAAGGAAATCACGCTTCACATGAGTACTGAACTGGGACAAACCGATCAGCAAAGTACCGCCATCTGTCACAAATTCCCGCAATTTTTCATAATCTTCACCGATCATGGTATTCCACCCCATGTGAAGAAGCAATGAATATTGTTTCAAATACACTGCATTTGCTTCAGTTGGCACTTCATCAAAGTCGCCGTAGGGAGTTCCGGAAAAGAAAAATCTGCGCTTCGCATAATCCTGACGCAGCGGCAGGGTGCTTGCCCCGGGCATCAATACATCCAGAACCTGACGGCATTTTTCCACCTGATTGTGTCCCCATTCCGGAGCATTATTGCCGAAAAGTCCCCAGACAGAGTAATCCGGAGTTTGCTCTACATCACAGATAAAACCATTGAATGGCGCGGCATAACGCCCCTCGACAAAAGCTATTTTACGGATAACTTTTCCTTTGCGCGGATGGGTTTTGACAAACTTGAAAAACTCTCTGGTCATATCACGTTTGCCTTTGGTCAAGGCATCATCCCAAGCCTGACGCTCTTCTTTGAAGAGATTGAAAAGACAATCTTCCTCATAGATCATACTCGCCCCCATCATCCACGGCTGGAAAAGCGAAAGATAATATTGCCCCAGATGATTTTCAAAATACGGCTGGAACGGATGCTGTATGGCGATATGCACCCCCCATTCCCCATTGCGGAAAACTTCTGCCGCCGGACGCGCCTGACTGCACAAGTGCTGGGTGTGGGGAACCATCGTTTCACTGCGGATGAAATCCGCCCCCGCCATATAACAGTAGCGGTGTCCGCCGGAAGCATCACCGAATGCTGCTCTGGGAGCGGCGGCATGCGCCCGGTTTATTTCTATTTTCAACCGCTTGATGCAATGCTCCATTGCCATTTTCATGTCCGTGGATTCCCATGCCGGATGAGGATCAAACGCATAAACTCCGCCGGGCCACTCGTGTCTGCCCACGCTGTGAAGCATATCGCCAGATTCTTTCACCAGAGCACTTGCTCCGTAACCGGAAGTATCTGCAGTATTATCACCATCCATCAATCCGGCACCTCGGCTGCGGTCAAAATCAGTGGCGGCTTCCACATAGATCCTGTGTTCCCGGCAGAATTTGCCCCAACGGGCAAGCAGTTCTTCATCCACCAGATCATTGCCGCCTTTTCCATTGTAGAGAAATGAGCGGAACACCACCAGATTCCCCAATCGGGTACGCCAGGTGTAATCCAGAATCCAATCCATCGTGCCGCTGGCATCGTGTGGGATCGTAGTCATATCAAAGCCGACAGTAACTTCAGGAGTTTCATTGGGCAGATCGAAAACCTGCTCGATAACCCCGGAACTGTTTCCGGCGCTGAAGGGCAGATTCACGCCGGGTGAACTCAAAGTGAACTTGAATTCATTCCATCCGGGAACGACTTTCAACTGACAGCTGCCGCCGGGATAATTGACCGTCACCTCATCAGCTTTTACCGCAAAGATCCTTCCGGTATTTTCCTCATTGGTCAACACCCAGCGGGGCAGAGAAAATTGCAGATGGCTGTAAGCATACTGCCGCATGGATAACCGGTTGATGAGAAAATGACAGCGTCTGTGACCGTTTTCTATTTCAAAAGTGTGTTTGCCCGGTTCCACCTGAAATCTCAACCATAAATCTTCAAGCAGCTGCATATAGGCATCATGGTAACGGTAAAAACGCGTATTTTCAGCAACCAACTTACCGTCACAATAGATCCGGATGGGGAAATAATCAGCAACCTGAAGTTCCTTTTCCGGAGTGTATTCCGGAGCAACCATACAAACCAGATGGAGCAGTTGACCATTGAAGTCTGCTTTATTTGCCGGGACAACATATTCAAACGCAAGCCGGCTTCCCGGGGCGATCCATGCAGTATTCATCCTCGCCCAGCTGCGCACCGGAACTTTTCCGGAAAAATCATCAGCTTCCCAGATCGTTTCTCCCGGCAAAGCCTCCCGCTGAAACCAGTAATATCCGGTGCGGGTGACGATCACATGGCATCCCAGATATTTAGGTCCCACCGGGAATTCGATGCGTCCTTTTTTCACAATATCTTTGGCGGAAAAATCAAAATTACCGGAAAGGGTTTTCAGATGAAACACCGCATTATTACCGACTTCCGCTTCGACACGGATCCCCGCCATACCGCGCCGGGTGGTACTTTGCCATTTGGCTTCGGGCAATTCCGTTTCCCGGGCACAATGTCCGGGGCCGTACCAGATAACCGGGTAATCCAGTTTAAAGGTTCTTAAAACCGTACCGTTTTCGCACTCCAATTGTCCATCCCAATGAAAAAACGGATGATAGTGACGACGTGAATAAAGATATTGATAGCCCCAATCGATACGGAAGTTAAGTTTCATAATTTTTCCCCTGAAATAAAATTTTCTGTGTTTTCTATATAATAACACCTTTTTTACCTTTTTTCAACATCTTTTTACATGAAAATCGTTTTTTACAGTTGCATTTTTTTACCTTGATGATACATTATACTTCAATTACAAGTATAACCACAATATCTTAAATAACCGGAGTACAAAAATGATCGAAATAACCAATTTCCGTCAGGGAGCAGTTCTCAATCATCAACACGGCGTGGAAAGCGAAAAATCTTTGCTGGTCAGGATCGAAGGAATTTCCGATTTCGGCGCACCGGTGACAGTAAACGGAATTCAGGCGGAAATGGACGGCAGAAACTTTTCTGCGGAAGTGCCGCTGACCGAAAAAATCAATAAAGTCACCGCAATGACCATCACCCCATACGGCAACTATTCACAGGAATTGACTCTGGTCTGGGATAAAAAATCTTTCAAACGCTATAACTTTTACATTGATGACCATATCTTTGTATTCACCGATCTGGCCCGGCAGAGACCCAAAAGTGCCTTTGATCACTTCTATTTGAAAGGTTTGAAACGCATCCACGATCTCTATGGCACTAAATTTTCCTGCAACTGTTTCTATCACAACGCACACGACGAATTTCTGCTCAAAGATATGCCGGATATCTGGAAAAGCGAATTTCAGGACAATGCCGACTGGCTGAAATTTTCTTTCCACAGTTACAGCGAATTTCCCGACCGTCCTTACGCCGAAGCTTCCGCTGAAGAATTCGGTAAAGACTGGGATCTGGTGCAGAATGAAATTTACCGCTTTGCCGGTGAAGAGTGCTATATCCCCCCGGTAGTCATCCACTGGGCAAATATCCACCCGGCATGTACCCAGGAAATGGTACGCAGGGGAACAACCTGTTACCCCAGCACCACCAGATTGCGGGTCATGGGCGGCCCCAGCCTTGCCGACCGGCAGAAAGGCGGCAATATGACGGCGGTACAGCAGCGTTCCGCATCGGGAATCGATAAAGATCCTCAGAATCTCGGATTGGAACTGCACTACGGCTTTACCGAAGAACGCAGTTATCTGAATAATCACCGCAACTTCTATGACCCGCTGTTGAATCTCTACTTCTTCCTCGGCGGCATGTGCGGCAACCTCGTTCCGCTGGAAGAAATCGCCCCCAGAGCAGAAAAAATCTTCCGTTTGAGCGAACAGTACAAATTTGAAGCATTCAACATCGCCACTCACGAGCAGTACACCTTCCAATATTATCCCAACTATCTGCCCGATCACATGCAGCGTTTGGAAAAGATGGCGCAGGTCTACACCGAATACGGCTGCAAGCCGGTCTTCTTTACCGAAGGTATCCTCGGCAACACGGCATGGGATAAATAAATATCTCCAGGGGGAATGAAATATGATCGAAATAACCAATTTGCGTCAGGGAGCTATCCTCAACCACAATCATGGCAGAGAGTGTGACGATGCCCTTTTTGTAAAAATCAGCGGCATTGCCAAACTTGGATGCCCGGTTACTGTCAACGGCATATCCGCCGATATGGACGGCAGATATTTTTCTGCCGAAGTACCTTTGACTGAAAAAATCAACAAAGTAACAGCATCCACCGTCACTCCATACGGCGACTACGCCCAGGAACTTACTTTGCTGTGGGATAAAAAATCCTTCAAGCGTTATCAATTTTATATTGACGATCATATTTTTACTTTTACCGATCTGGCAAAAGAACGTCCGGCACACGCCTTTGATCACTTCTATCTGAAATATCTGAAAAGCATCTATGAAAAATACGGTACGAAATTCGTACTCAATGCGTTTTACCACAACGCACACCATGAATTTCTGCTCAAAGATATGCCGGATATCTGGAAAAGTGAATTTCAGGATAACGCACACTGGCTGAAGTTTTCTTTCCACAGCTACAGCGAATTTCCCGACCGCCCATACGCCGAAGCTTCCGCAGAAGAATTCGGCAGAGACTGGGATCTGGTGCAGAATGAAATTTACCGTTTCGCCGGTGAAGAGTGTTATATCCCGCCATCAGTTATCCACTGGGCAAATATCCACCCGGCATGTGCGCAGGAAGCGTTCCGCAGAGGTGTCAATGCCTACAGCACCACCTGCCGCCTGCGGGTTATGGGCGGTCCCAGCCTTGCCGACCGGCAGAAAGGCGGCGATATGGATAAGATCGAATCCCGCTCCGCGTCCGGCATCGACCGTTTCCCCCAGAGCATCGGTTTGGATCTCCATTACGGCTTTACCGAAGAACGCAACTACATCCACAAACATCAATGTTATTTTGATCCGCTTTTGAATGCGATCTTTTTCGCTTCCACCGGAGTCACCTGCAATCTGGTACCGCTGGCAGATATTCCTGCCAGATACGCCAGAATCTTTGAAGATGCGGAAAAATGCGGTGCTGAAGCGTTGATGTGCGGCAGTCACGAGCAGTATTCATTTCCCTATTACCCGAACTATCAGCCCGATCACCTTGCCCGCCTTGAGTGCGCCGCAAGAGTGCTGACAGAATACGGCTGCAAACCGGTTTTCGGCAACGAAGGTATTCTCGGTAACACAGAATGGGATAAATGAGAAACTTTTCAAGGATAATTACATGACAATTAAGCTTGACAGTTCCCGTCCGGTACCGTTTTATTTCATCACCACCGGTGATCCGGCAGATTTTTCCGGTGATGCTGTAAAAAATGCCATGCTGCAGGTCAAAGATGCCGTATCCGGAGAAATTGTCTATTTCAATAAACCGCCTCGTTGAAATCGCTCCGGGGAAATGGCGATTTCCGGCGGTTGCATTGAAAGTTTCCGGCATACAGGAAAACGGAAACCAGTCAAAAAATTCACCGGGTATATCCCGGTAACTTTCGCAGAAAAACAGATGATCCCTCTGGAAAAGGAGCTGGTATTTACAATAACGGACAGCATGGAACTCCTCCTCTTTGTTCCTTAAAACTCCTCTGCTGCACTTGATGGTAACGTTCTTACCGGTACGGGTGCGGTAAAAATAAATTTTGACCGTTATGTAAAAATCCCCCTGTCTTCTGCTCCGGGGGATCATCTTCTTGAATCAAAAGAGGCTGCATGTCAGCGTTTTCACCTCCCTCACAAGGTCGTAATCCGGCTGAAAAAGTAATACAACTTTCCGGTAAAAAATGATTATTTGCCCGGCAGAAAAATACCGGAAGTCTTTCCGGTGGAAAACTCCGTGGCATCGGAAAATTCTGATAAACTATGTGCAAGGTCACTCTGACAGCCGACTTGAAATTTCATTGTAACTCTCACCGAAGTCAACAACTGTCGCAGTCTCACAGTTAAACGCATACCATATTTGCCGTTTTTTCAAATCCACTGTTTGAAAAATATTCAAATTCATGCTAAATTAACGGCAAACAGCCATAGTCCAAGAGGTTTATCCGGAATGAATGAAAAACTTGTTTTTGCTCAACTGCCAAATGCGGAAGCACCGATAGCCCTGCATCTGGCGGGTGAAACCCTGCCGGACCCATCATACCGGATATTGCGGAACTGCGCCAACTACTGGGTTTTGGAAGCAGTGGCAGAGGGAAATGGCACTTTGCTGGTGGATGATAAAAAATTTCACGTACAGCCGAAAGATTGTTATCTGCTGCCGGCAGGAAGCAGGCACTTTTACTATTCCGATCCGGCAAATCCATGGACAAAATACTGGTTCAATTTTTCCGGCACGCTGATACCGGATATTTTACGCAGTTACCGGCTCAACGGGCAAGTTCTTTTCAGAAACTTCGATCTCTGGCAAGATTTTTCCCGGGCGGTAAATGAATTGGCTGACACACCGCTGGAAATGCGCCAGCATCGTTTCGCCGGGATCATTATGGAACTGTTTTCACGCATTGCCCATATCTGCCGACAGGAAAAATCAGAGGAAACAAAAATTTCAGCCGAGGGTAAAATCCTGTGTCAATTTCTTCTGGAATATTTCAATACTCCGCCGCCGCCGCTGGCTTTGCTCGCAAAAAAAATCAACCGTTCAGAATCACAAATGCTGAGAATATTCCGCCGGGATTTCGGAACTTCGCCGTTGGCATTCCTCTATGAAAAGAAGTTGGAAATGGCAATGAATCTGCTCCGGAATACCGATTTGCCGGTAAAAAGCGTTGCCGCAAAACTTGGCTTCGCTGATGAATTTTACTTCTCAAGAGTTTTCCGTAAAAAATGCGGAAAATCCCCCAGAGAATACAGAAACAGACCGGAGTAACTTCTTTGCGCAGCATTGATACAGCCGCTCAAATCCGTAAAAATCTCTTTCTGAATGATTGCAAAACAGCTGATAACGGTGTATATTCTGCACCGCATCGAATATTATCACAAGGAGAAACAGACGATGAATGACCGGACTACCGTGATGTATGAACAAACCCGCAGCGGCTTTTACCGCCAATTCCGCAAAGGAACTATCCCCACGGAAAAAATTGCCGGTTTTTATCGCACATTGACTCCGTATCAGGCAGCGGCAAAGGCTTTTACGACTATTTTGCAGCAGGAAACTCCGGTCATAATCGCAGGGGAAAGATTTCACTTCACCAGGACCCTTACCGGAAAACCACTGCCACCGCCGGAAGCCGGACGACGGGTGGAAAATATCACCCCCGATTGGGAAATTCTTCTTCAATGTGGAATAAACCAACGGTTGGAAATCATCCGGAAAAAACTTGCTTCCCCGGATCTGGAGCCGGAAAGCATTGAATTTCTTCAGGCTGCCCGAGAGATGCTTCAGGCGGTAACTGCCTTTGCAGAAAAATATGCCGATGCCGCCGAAAAAGCCGGAAATATGCAGGCGGCACAACTGCTGCGCAAAGTCCCTGCCATGCCACCGGAAAATATGTATGAAGCACTGCAGTCGATATTTTTTATCTTTTCCATGCTCCACATTACCGGATGCACCCTGCTCGGCTTCGGCAGAATGGATCAATATCTCTATCCATTTTACCGGCAGGATATTGATTCCGGTACTCTTACCCGCGAAGAAGCCGCACAACTGCTGGAAGAGTTTTTCATAACTCTAAACCGGGAAAATGATCTTTACGGCATGGTACAAAGGGGAGATGATGGAGAATCACTGATGTTGGGCGGATGCAAAAGCGACGGCAGTGATGCAATCAACGATTTGACTTTGCTTTTGCTGGAAGTTTCTGAAAAAACGGCAATGATAAATCCGAAAATCAATCTGCGGGTCAACTCATCCACTCCGGAAAATATATTACAGGCGGCTCTCAAACTGGCAAAGCGGGGCTTGGGATTCCCCCAATACTGCAATGATGAAGTGGTGATCCCTGCGCTGGTGAAATTCGGTTATCCGCTGGAAGCCGCACGGGATTACACCGTTGCCGCCTGTTGGGAATTTGTCATCAAAGACGGCAGAGACATCCCCAACTGCGCCTCGGTCAATCTGGCTCTGGCGGCAGATCAGGCAATACGGCAAGCTCTGCGGGAAAGGCAATCATTCGATCAATTACTGGAAAATCTCTCTTCCGGCATACGCTGGCAGGTTCCCCGCCCATTTCCGCGACTGCTGCCCAATCCGCTGTTTTCCGCATTCAGCGGCAAATGTCTGGAACGGGGCAAAGATATTCACCGCGGCGGCGGCACTCACTACCATTACGGGATCCACGGCTGCGCTTCATCCACTGCCGCCGATTCCCTTGCCGCTGTCAAAAAATTGGTTTACGATGAAAAAATGATCGCTCCGGAAACTTTGCTGGAGGCTCTGGAGAAAAATTTCGATGGCTTTGAAAATATAAGAACGCTGTTGAAAAATGCACCCAAAACCGGAAATGATGATCCTTTGAGTAATGAAATGCTCAATTTTGTTTTCAATACTTTTGCCGATGTCATTGCAGAAGTCCCGGCTGATGCGAGAGGCGGAAAAATCCGTCCGGGAACCGGTGCCGCCCAAAATTATGTGATGATGACCCAGCACCCGGATCATCCATATTATCTGCGTGCCACCGCCGATGGAAGAAAGGAAAAAGAATTTTTCAGTTCCAGCTTGTCCCCTGCCCCGGGAGTGCGTGCCAATGGAATTTTAAGTATCTTCCGCACTTACGGAGAACTGCCATATCATAAAGTTTGCAACGGAGGCCCGATCACGTTGGAGCTTTCTCCGGCATATTTCCGGAATGCCGATGCACTTGCCAAAGGAACCCAGATTATCCGGGCGTTTGTCCTTGCCGGGTGTCAGCAGCTGCAGATGAATATCCTTGACCGGGAAAAACTTATTGATGCGCAGAAAAATCCGGATCGACACCGGGATCTGGTCGTCAGAGTATGGGGATGGAGCGGTTATTTTACCGAACTGGATAAAGCTTTTCAAGATCAAATCATCGGCAGAGAGGCTTACGGCGCATGAGTACAGGAGTGATTTTCGATATTTCGGAAGCCGCTGTACACGATGGACCGGGCTTGCGGACTACCGTGTTCATGAAAGGTTGTCCCATGCGCTGCCGCTGGTGTCACTCACCGGAAGGACAATCCCCGGAACCGGAAATACTGTCACTGCCGGATAATTCACAACGACTTTGCGGAAAAGTTTATCAAGCAGAGAATTTAGCTCAATATCTGCGCAAATGTGCCGCATTGACTCCCGATGGAGGAATCACCTTTTCCGGCGGAGAGGTGTTGATGCAAGCCGATTTTGTGCTGGAACTGCTTGCCATGCTTGACGGCATAAATTTAACGGTGGAAACTTCCGGAGCCGGAGATGGTCAAAAACTGCTGGATATAGCAGAAAAATGTCAACTGGTATACTTCGGTTTGAAAATAATTGATCCGGTCTATGCCCGGCATTTTACCGGGATGGGTTCAGAAAATATTCTGGAAAACCTCCTTGCCCTTGACCGCCGCAGTCAGACCAGATACATTTTGCGTATCCCGCTGATACCGGGAGCGATAGCTACAGAAAAAAATTTTCACGATCTGATGGAGTTGTGTTTTGAACTCAAACGGCTTCATGCTATAGAATTTCTCAAGGCAAATAAACTTGCCCCGGCAAAATATGCCTGCTGCCGGAGGAATTTTCCACCTGAATTTGCCGACTGCAGTACCGGGGAAATTCCGGATTTTTTCGCACCTCCACAACCTTTTTCCATTCTGAACTGATTTGAGTTCCCGCCGGTAGCGGGCAACTTTATCAATATCAAAAAATGCTTGTATTGTCCATGTTTTTGCGGATATTTGCTATTGGTAAAAAATACTTTTTTGTGTATATTATATTCGTGACAAGAAAAATAGTCTGTCTGTGCATAAAATTTGAAAGGATAAAAAATGACAGCTGTTCCACGTCCAGAATATCCCCGCCCCCAATTTGTCCGCAACAATTGGATAAACCTCAACGGCAAATGGAACTTTGAATTTGATTTTGGTGAATCCGGAGTCGATGTTCCGGCAGTTTCTCCGGCCGGTCCGCTGGCTGAAAATTGGAACGGCGCAGACCGGGGAGCATTGAAAAAAGCCCCTTTCAGCAATGAAATAATCGTGCCATTCTGTCCGGAAAGCCCCCTTTCCGGAGTGGGGTACAAAGATTTTATCCCTGCCATATTCTACTCAAAAGAGATCACCATCCCGCAGGAGTGGCAGAACAAGCGCATCATCCTCCACTTTGGCGGTGTGGATAATGTGGCGATGGTCTATATCGATGGAAAACTTGCCGGTCGTCATAAAGGCGGACAATGCTCCTTTGAAGTGGATATTACCGATTTTACCGAAGCCGGCAAAACTCATATGCTGGTTCTGCATGCCATTGATCACCTGCGCGATGGACTTTCAGGTGCCGGTAAGCAATGCCGTTTTTACCAATCTTACGGATGTTTATACACCCGGGTCACCGGTATCTGGGCAACCGTCTGGCTGGAAGCGGTGGATATGTGCGGATTGAAACGGTGCCGGATTGTGCCGGATCTGGATAACAGCTCCTTTGTCATCACTCCGGAATATTACGCCCTGCCGGAAAACGGCAAATTGCATACTGATATTTATGACGGAGAAAAAATCGTTGCTTCTGCAACGATATCATGCGGCAATGGAGTTCCTTTTGTGTTGAATATCCCTGAAAAGCATCCGTGGACTCCGGATGATCCATTCCTTTACGGAATAAAATTCACCCTCTTTGATAAAGATGGCAACGTAATCGATGAGGTCGATTCATACGCCGGATTACGAAAAATTTCCATCATAAAAGATCGCCTCTATCTTAATAACAAGCCATTCTTCCCGCGCTTCGTGCTGGATCAGGGTTACTATCCCGATGGCATTTGGACAGCTCCCAGTGATGAAGCCTTGGAAAATGACATCAAACTTGGCAAAGCCGCCGGATTCAATGGTGCCAGATTGCATCAGAAGGTCTTTGAAGAGCGTTTCCACTACCATGCCGACAAACTCGGGTATCTTACCTGGGGAGAATACGGCAACTGGGGAATGGATTCATCTAAAGCTGAAGCACGGGAAAATTTCCTTACAGAATGGCAGGAGATCGTCTTGCGGGATATGAATCACCCATCCATCATCGTCTGGTGTCCTTTGAATGAAACCTGTTCCCCCAACCCGATGGCACTTTCAGCCAGATTCCCCAATATGGCAGCTTTGCAGGCTTACCGGGATCATCTGACCGCCCTGGGAGAATTGACCAAATCCATCGACCCTGGACGTCCTTTCAGCGATACCAGCGGTTTCCTCCATGTAAAAACTGATCTTTGGAGCGTACACTGTTACAGCAAAGATATTCAGGATATGAAAAACCGGCTCTTCCCGGAAAATGGCGGCGTCATGGTGCATGCCCCGTCAGTGGAAACCGGATACTGCGGTCAACCATATTTATGCAATGAATTCGGCGGATTCATGTATATCGCACCGGAACGCAGAGGCGAATGCAACCGCTGGGGTTATCACGGTCTGGATCTGCAAACTCCGGCGGAGTGGGCGCAAAAAATCCGTGAACAGATCCAGTTTTTGATCAGCACGCCCGAAATCGGCGGCTACTGCTACACGCAGCTGACCGACGTGGAGCAGGAACAAAACGGCATCTATCACTTTGACAGAAGCGAAAAATGTGACATGGCGGAAATCCGGAAAATATTCTCTGAAAAACCGGATTGGTCGGAATATTGAACGTTTTACCTTTAAACAACCCCTAACAGAAAGGAACTGACTATGAAACACTATTCATCAAGGTACACCTTGATGAAGCCCATGGGCTTCACCCTCATCGAACTCCTCGTCGTGATCGCGATTATCGCCATACTGGCGGCAATTTTACTGCCCGCTTTGAACAGTGCCCGTGAGCGCGGCCGTGCAGCAAGCTGTATCAACAACTCCAAACAGATCGCTCTGGCTATGGCGGCATACGGCGTTGATTACCAGTTCTATCCTCCCGGCTGGTCGTTTTCTGAACAGGCATCAAAAGAGGACTATCAGTGGCTTTTGATCGGCAGCAAATATATTTCTGACGGCAATTCCTATCTCTGTCCCACTGTTATCGGCAGAGTTAAGGGTTCTTACCATCCCGAGATCGTGTTGAGCATGAATTCTGAAACCTATGGGAAAAGCGGTCAATTGTGGTATTCCCGCATTGGCAGTTACGCTTATAACATCATGGGGGTCGGTGATGATTATTACGGCAACAATTCGAAATATCCGATCTCTTACAGTCCTGCCGGTTTTACAGCTCCGCAAGCGTTAAAACCTGGGAAAACCCAAAAACCTTCCGAATTGATCGTCACTGCTGAAATGAGATATGTTTCCAGCTCGTTGTTCAATATGCCGGCATCCACGATGGACGGCGAAGAAGAGGAGCTTGATCCGCGTCACTCAAATAAACTCAATGCCGGATTTGTTGACGGCAGCGTGCGGACGATGGAAGTTCCCTCTGATATGACCTATAAACGGAACAATAAAATCCACGATAAATTCTTCCGTACCTACGGATATCGTGATTACGTCGAGTGATGAGGTGTCGATGTGGGGATGTCGCGAATATTGATATTTTTGCTGCTGCCGCTCTTTGCAGGGGCGGCAGAGATCGATGTTCTGGATTTGCTGCGCGGAGCTTCGGCAAAGAATATGGAAGGCGCTCAAGGCAGCTGGGAAAGATCCGGGAAAACGGTCAAATTCATCAGCACAGCTGCTCAGGGATATATGATCTATGCCGGAAACAGCAAATTTGATCCTGCGGTAACTCCCGGTAAAACTTACGAAGCGGCAGCGGATTTTGAAATCAAAGGCGATGCCACGGGAGCATTGATGCTCTCCATGCCCGGCGGCAAACGCCGTCCGTTTCCGATCCGGGTGTTGAAAGAAAGCGGCAAAGCCGTTATTACTTTCACCGCCCGTCCTGATGAAAAACAGGTGCATTTTCATGCGGTGGTGCGCGGTCGGGGGGAAGTTATTCTCAAATCAATGACATTGAAGGAGTTTTCCCCGGAAGAATTCAACCAGTTGACAGTGTTGAAAGGTTCGGCAAAAAATCATGAAGGTGCTGCCGGAACAACGGATTTCCGTAACGGCGTGGTAAAGTTTGACAAGACCAATACTGCCGGATACATTCTTTTCGGCGGAACACCGGAAAATGATCTGCCGATCGTTCCGGGAAGACAGTATGAAGTTGCGGCTGATTTCAAGGTCTCCGATGGAGCAGCAGGAGTCCTGATGATCGCGATGCCCGGCGGCAAACGCCGTCCTTTTCCGCAGAAACGATTGAATAAGAGCGGCAGGGCGGTTATCATTTTCACCGCCAATCAGGATGAGAATAAACTGCGCCTGCATCTTGTTGTACGCGGCAAAGGTCAAGTGACTTGCAATTCATTGAGTGTCAGAGAGTTATCAGCATCGCCGACGGCAAAAAAAATCAATGAGCTGAACGGTAAAAAAATCGCCTTCCTCGGTGACTCCATCACTCAGGCCGGCAATCTCGGTGTCGGATATATCAATCTGGTCATTTCCGGATTGAGTACTGCCGGAGTTTCAGCGGTAAAAATCCCGGCCGGGGTCAGCGGCAACAAATCCAATCAGATGCTTGCCCGTCTTGATTCCGTCCTGGCGAAAAAGCCGGATATACTCCTGCTTTCCTGCGGAGTCAACGATGTCTGGCACGGTAAAAACGGAGTAAAACTGCCGGATTACCAGCGCAATATCACCGCTATTGTGGAAAAAGCTCAAGCTGCCGGAGTGGAAGTGTGCATCCTTACTGCGACAATGATCAAAGAAGATGCCGGAAACTCTTTCAATAAACAGCTTATTCCTTACAATGAGTTTCTCCGTCAGCTTGCCAAAGAGAAAAACTGTCTGCTGGTCGATTTGAATGATGCCATGCAAAAAGAGGTTTCCGGGGTAAAAAAGGTCACTCCGTTTGCCGGAGATGTCCTGACCGTTGACGGAGTCCACATGAATGCGCTCGGCAATATTATGATGGCAAAAAATATCTTGCAGGCATTCGGTATGAGTAATGAGCAGTTGGCAGCTGCAGAGAAAATGTGGGATGAGGAGAAATTTTTTATCAATGACCGGATCGTTTTGAGTGTCGGTGATTATAAAAAAGTTTTCCGGAAAGCAGCCGTTTCCGGGAAATCAGTCTCTGATTATTTGAGCGAATTGATCAGAAAAGATGCTGAATGATAATATTCAAGGGGTAAGTAAATGTTGAAAAAGTTGTTGTTGTTTTGTCTGTGCGCGCCGCTTTGCTGCTTTGCCGGAATCGATGTTCTGCAGAGTATGCGCGGAGCTTCGGCAAAGAATATGGAAGGTGCCCAAGGCAGTTGGGAAAGATCCGGGAAAACGGTCAAATTCATCAAAACAGCTGCTCAGGGATATATGATCTATGCCGGAAACAGCAAGTTTGATCCGGCGGTAACTCCCGGTAAAACTTACGAAGCAGCCGCGGATTTTGACATCAAAGGCAATGCCACGGGAGCATTGATGCTCTCCATGCCCGGCGGCAAACGCCGTCCGTTTCCGATCCGGGTATTGAAAGAAAGCGGCAAAGCCGTCATCACTTTCACAGCCCGCCCTGATGAGAAACAAGTGCATTTTCATGCGGTGGTGCGCGGTCAGGGGGAAGTTACGCTCAAATCAATGACGCTGAAAGAAATTTCTCCGGATGAATACAATCATCTGCTTTCGCTTGACGGAAAATCCAAATGCCATGAGGGGGCTGCCGGCAGAACTATGTGCAGCAACGGTGTCGTGACGATCGAAAAAACAGTACCGGCTGGATATATCCTCTTTGCCGGCAGTGATGACAAAGATCTGAAGATCGTTCCGGGCAAGACGTATGAAGTATCCAGCGAAATGGATATCAGCGGCGATGCCACCGGCGCATTGATGCTTGCAATGCCCGGCGGTGCCCGCCGTCCCTTCCCGCAGAAACAACTCAGCAAAAGCGGCATTGCCTCCATTCGCTTCACCGCCCGCGAAGATGAAAAACTCCTCAGACTGCATCTGGTCGTGCGCGGTGAGGGCAAAGTTGTTTTCAAAAATATCCTCGTGCGCGAATGTCGATCTGCCGACCCGCTGAAAAAAAGCTTCAACGGCAAAGAACTGCGCCGTTTCTGGAGTGTGCAGAACGCCATTGCCGAAAAATTTGTTCCTGACGCGCTTGCCGGTGAATGCAGCGAAACCACCCGCGTAACCAGCCCGACTTTGCTGTGGCGCGCCGATGAGATCCCGGCGGTGGAAGTGGATATGTCCTACACTCCGGATGGGGGACCGATGACCATACATTTCACCGGCGAAGAAAATGGTAAAAAGTTTTCCGGCTCGCTGAAACGCACCAATATCCCTTCCGGCAAGACCCGCACGGTAACATTTTACTTTGCCAATCAACCGGCGTGGCGCGGCACTATTACGGGAATATCTTTCAGCTTCGACATCCATTCCCACTCGGAATTTACCGTTACCGGGGTACGCGCGCTCACCGAAGCCAACCTCATCCCCGATGCCTTGCATCCCGGTAAAAAAGAGATCGAAATGATCCGTCCCGGAGCAAAATACGCCTTTTCCTATCGCGGCAAAAACAACCCCGGCATCAAACTTACCATGCTCGATGTCGATGGCAATCCTCTGAAAAAATATCTGCTTGACCGGGAAACGGATGAACTGAAATTCACCGCACCTCTGACCACCGTTACCGCCGAAGTGGAATACGGCAAAGGAGAAGGTTATCCGCTGCTGGAGTGCAAACAACTGCCGTTTTTCGGCAATATCCCGGAAGTTTATTGGAGTGCCCCGTGGATTTGGTGCAGTGTCCGCAATTATCCTCAGGATACGGTACGCTTTTTCCGGGAATTCACTCTGCCGGCGGCAGTCAAACGCGCAGAAGCCCGCTATACTGCGGATGATGCCTGTGTGCTGAATATCAACGGCAACCGCTTCCGCAAAGCGATCCGCAATCTGCACAAAACAGAAAAACGCGACCTCACCTCTATGCTCAAATCCGGTCTCAACCGCATTGAGATCGATGTGGAAAATGATTCCGGTCCCGGAGCACTGCTTTTTGAACTCTACTGTGAGTTGGAAAGCGGCGAAGTTTTCACCCTGAAAAGCGACCGCAACTGGTCATGGCGTTATCGGGATCAATCCGGCAAAGCCGTGGAACGCGGCATCCCGCCCCGGGGCGAGTGGGGAGATAAAATCGACTGCCGCTACATCGGTCCCCGCGCCGAAGCGGAGATCCGCAATTTCACCGAAACCGGTTTTGCCATCAAACCGGCAGCTTCTTGCGGAGATTACGGCGAAGTAACGGTGCTTGTAACTTCAAACACCGGCGAAAAACGGCAGATGCAGGTAAAAATTTCTCCCCGTTCCGGAGAGTGGAAAACCGGAGAATGGAATCAGGTAAAATTGTTTTTCAATCCGGAACTTACTGCCGGAATGAAAGGTAATGATTTCACTTTGAAAATCGAACCGGAATTCTTTGCCGTACCGGAAGATCTTTCCTGCCGGATGATACCGCGCAAAATCGTTCCCGGTGATTTTCCGGAAGTCAAACTGGTTGGAGCCGGACAGCGGCCGTATTTCCAGGTGAACGGCAGAAAACTTGCGCCATTCTATTTTGATTTGCCATTCACTTTCATTGACATGCCGATGCAAAAAGCGCATTTTGTTTCCAACGCCGCCAAAGCTCAAAGCAATATCCTGCGTACATGGTACGGTTTGCGCGATTTCTGGAAAGGCCCGGATACCTTTGACTTTTCCTCGCTCGATTTCGCCATCGCAGTGATGAAAGCCAATATGCCGAATGTACACCTGATAATCACCTTTAAAACTTATATGCCCGATTGGTGGCTTAAAGAAAATCCCGATCACCGTATTGAGTGGTTCAAAGAAAACCGTCCTTACCGCAACTATTACCAGACCATGGCTTCGCTGAAGTGGAAACAGGATGCCATCACCGGTATCAAAGCATTGATGGATCACTTGCGAAAAACCGGCAACGCCAAAATGGTCATCGGTATCGCATTTGCTGACGGCGACACCTGCGAATGGCTCTGGGCGAGTCATCCTTATGGAGGCAGACATCGCTTTATTTTCCAGAGCAAATCTCCGGCTGACAGAGAGGCGTTTGCCGCATTTCTGACCAAAAAATACGGCAAACTCCCCTATGATCCCGAAATTCCGCATCCGAATACCTGGGGTGCCAGAGATGAGGGGATTTTCCTCGATCCGGTAAAAAGTCAGAAAGTCATTGATTACTGGGAGTTCCGAAGTCAGTGCTGCTCTGATGGCATCCGCACCTTTACCAAATTCGTCAAAGATTACTCCGGGCGCAAACTTTTAAGTGGTGCATATTACGGTTATCACATTCAGCTGAGCCGGGTTTTCCACCTCTTTCAGGGCAGCGGTCATCACCGGCTCAACGAGGTGGCGACCAGCGGAAACTGCGATCTCTATTTTGCTCCGACGATGTATGGTTTGCGCGTCCCCGGAGAGCCGGACAGTACGATGCAGCCGGCGGAAGCGATCACCGGTAATGGCGGTATACCGATCATGGAATTTGATTACCGCACCTACAGTGAATTTGCCCCCGGTCAGCTCCACAATGGAGCAGCAGATACCCCGCAGACGACATTGAGTTTGCTGGATAAAGGTTTCGGTGTGGCAATGGCGCGCGCCGCCGGAGGACACTGGATGGAACTGCATGAAAGATGGTTCCGGGAACCGCTGCAGTACAGTCATGTGGCGAAACTTTTCAAACTTTACCGGTCACTGCCGGAAACTCCGGCGGGAACAGTACCGAAAGATACTTGTATAGTCAACAGTGAAACATCAAATTTCCGTACCGCCAATAATACCGGTGACGGAGTTTACCGGGCGGTAATTTATGAATTGTGCCGGATAATGCCGCGTACCGGAGCGGCATACCGCCATGTGCTGCTGAAAGATTTGTTGACTCCGGGGAAAGTTCCGGCGCATAAGTTTTACATCTTTACCGACTTTTTTGAATTGACCGATGCCCAGCGTCAGGCGATCAAAGAAAGATTGGCAAAAGAGGGTGCGCATGCGTTGTGGATGTATGCGCCGGGAGTGTTGAAGCCGGGGGAAAAAGTCGATCACAGGGGCATTACCGAAATGACCGGGATCGAGGTCGAAAGAGTAAATCATCCGTGGACGGCGCATTGGCAAAGCACTCCGGAATTTGGCAACAGAACCAGACGGGCATATTTGACTACCGGCTTGAACTTCCGCCCGAAAGGTTCCTATGATACGGTCGTGGCAAAATCCGGAAAGTATCCGAGTGTCGTCGGAAAGAACAATGGGAATCGGGTGGATTATTTTGCTGCGGCACTGGTTCCGCAGGAACATGCTTTGCAGGAGATGCTGCGCCGGGCAGGGGTGCGGATATATCAGCAGGGGACTGATTGTATCAGTGCCGGAAATGATTTTCTGGTTCTGCATGCCAGTACCGGCGGCATGAAAAGATTGCTTATTCCCGATGGGCATTATGTTGAACAGGTGCTTGGTCCCAAAGTAAAAATCGATGGCCGCAAACCTGAATGGCCGGCAAAAGCCGGATTGACATACGGCTTTATTCTTAAAAAGGATAAGTGATCCGGCGGCAACATTCTTCGTCAAGCTCCGGAAGGTGTACTCCGGAGCTTTTTTTATCTGTACAGTTGAAATCAGCCGGGAATTTTTCCGTACCACGGCTCAAGCAGATCACAGGCATCCAATTTGAAGCGCACGATGCGCTTCCGGTCTTCCCGGATCAACATAAATCCGTTTTATCAGGAAGCCAACCACCTTTTGTTTTCAGGCATAAAAAAATGCACCTCAAAGGTTGTGTCCAACTTTTGGGGTGCACTTCAATTTCTTTGCAGGGGGCTAACGCCGCCCCCTGCACCCCTGCGCCCCGCTCGGCGGGGGGGCGGGGTACTGTCCTGTGGTATGCGGTGTGTGGTGGTGGTTCGGCTCATGTGGTGCAATTCGTCACCCTCTGCCGCCTTTTCTGGCGACAGAGGGATTAGACTTGCACCACGGCTGGCACCTGCGGGGGAGGAAAATCCCCCGCTACCCCCTCGCCCCGCTGGGCGGGTCGCCTGTTGTCTCGCTGCTCCGTTGTCGCAGCTCAATCAACGCTTTTTTGAAAAAAAGCTTGGCAAAAATCCCGTATGCAATCACACCAGATTTGTCACGATTGGCTCGGTGCATTACTGACGGTTTGATTGCTTACCTTGCGGCAACACTTTAAATAGCTCAAACCAAATGCATGAGCAGAATCAGTATTCTCCGGCAAGTTTCAATGACAGTGCCGGATAAGTGTCTGCTACTACCGGCAA
>JAZSIZ010000013.1:0-7462 GCA_045534015.1 Victivallaceae bacterium
AAAAGAGTTGAAATTTTTCATCAATTATGCCGATCATGAAGTTGACGGAATGCCCGGCAACAGCGTAAAATACGAAATCATACAATGATCCGGGGGCGGTGGGGCATCATACCGGTTGGGTTTGGGCCCCCCGTGGCATGCAGTCTGTGGTGGTGTTTTGCAGAGCGTTATGCCTGTGGCATGCGGGCTGTGTTTTCATGGGAGATTGTGGGAAATTGTGTTTTCTCAAAACATCTCATAACCTCTCAAAAATTCCCAAAAATTCTCATAATACCCGGCTCCACCCGCCCGTTTTGCGTGCCGCATTCCGTAACACTCCAGCTTTGCAGAGCGTTACAATTTATTCAAAAAGCTTGATCACATGTTCCTCATCGGTGACGCCGACGATCCTGCCGATCTCTTCGCCATCTTTGAAAACCACCAGAGTCGGAATCATATCCACCTCAAATTTGGCGGCGATGACCGGAGCTTCATCAATATCCAGTTTGGTTACTTTCACCTCTCCGGGCAGCCGGTCACTGCATGCAAGGGAGTTAAGAATATCATACTGTTTGTGGCAGGGGCCGTGCCACTGGGCAAAAAAATCGACCAGCACCACTCCGTCACGCACTGCGGTGGGGAAAGCTGCCGCCGAAAGTTTTTCAATCTTTTTACTCATAAAAAATCCTCCTCTTGGAACAATATAAGCCAAAAGGAGGAAAAAACAAGTACAGTTTATCAATGACCGATCAGAATAATCCGCATTGTTTTCTACCGGTATTTTTACCGCCGGATCACTTTGCAGCCGAGAGGGAAAGCACCATAACCCACCTCGCAATTGCGCGGGATGCTGACACTGGTCAATTTACCGCAACCAGAAAATGCATAATTTCCAATGCTCGTCACGCTGTCTGGAATCGTGACACTTTCCAAACTTGAGCAACCGTCAAAGGTGTTGTTTCCAATAGTGGTTACGCTGTCAGGGATGGTGATACTTTCCAAACTTGAGCAACCGGAAAATGCCCAACCCCTAATGTACGTAACGCTGTCAGGGATGGTGATACTTTCCAAACTTGAGCAACCGAAAAAGGCCATATACCCAATGATCGTAACACCATCCGGGATGGTAAATTCAGTGATGTCTTTATCGGTCACTTCAACCAGTACCGTACCATCCCAACTTAATTTATAACCACGCATATAGGGGAATGCAAAGTAAAGAGAAACTGCAATGGCAAAAACACCGAGTATGGCGGATGTAATATACAATATTTTTCGTCTTTTTCTGCGTTTTTCTCCCTGGATTATTTTTGCTTTCCGCTCATTTTCAGCTATAGCATCGGTGATTTTATTCAATACCGTCGCCAGAGTGTCATCGGCGAATTCTTTTGTCAACAAAAATTGTTTGTCTTGCGCTATATTGGCAATCTCTTCCAATTCGGTTTCATTGCAAGCTTCATTTTTTGCCATCAATGAATAAAAATGAGCCCATGCATTTTCAGGTTCATTGTCAAGCACCTCGGTGCAACACTTTTGGGCAGATGTGAAATCATCTGTACGCAAAAAAACTTTTGCCCGACGCAAAAGCAAATCTGTGTTATTGCTGATCTCCGTTGCGACAGCCGGAAAAGAGGGTGTTACCGGTTCGGCTTCTGTTTTTTTCTCAAAAACTTTTTTTATCCCGTGGAGCAGATCCTGTATAAAGCCGATTTTCCCCATATCCTGCGCCTGAAACAGCGACAACGCTTCGGGAATATCGTAAGCATCCATATCTTTATAACAGGGAATGAGCAGTTTGCTTTTATCCTTTTTCATCAATGCCAGAAATCTGCTCCACTCATTGCGCACCCAGACGGCATCAAAATAATCTTTCTGTGATCCGATGACCAGCATCACTTTGGCTGAATTGAGGGCGGCAAAAATATACGGCTCATACTGTTGACCCAACTTATTTTCCAGCGTGATGCGGGCAAAGAACACCTTGTATCCGGCATTGGTCAACTGATAATAAATTTCCTGCGCAGTCACTGAATCTTTAGTGCGCCGCCCATCGTTGTCACTCTCTTTATAGCAGATGAAAACATCAAACGGAGTTTCATTGCTTGAAATGGCAAGGATGCCTTTCTGGATTTCGGCAATGCGTTTTGCTTCTGATTCATAGATGGCTTTTTCACTGCTTCCGGCTTTTTCCAGAGCGGCAAGATAATTGTGGTCGGCAAGAATAGATTCAAACTGCACCCGGTGGCAGGTGGGAATGCGTTCACGGGAAACCGGGTCTTCCACATATTCAATACCGAATTTGGATATGACCAAGCCCCAGTATGCTTCGGCATCATCCGGATTTACTTCCACGATCTTTTCATAAGCAGAAACCGCTTTGTCATACTCATTGATCCGCCGGAAGTGTTCAGCACGGTTGTAGAGATTTTCCAATTGGTCACTGGAAAGTTTCGGAAACGTGGTCAATGTCCCGCAATATGGACAACTGCCGGAAGACACCCCATCCGGCAAAGATAACTCCCCGCCGCACATTTTGCACAATATTTTTGCCATAACTTTTCCCCACTGAATAAAATTGATTTTTTTACAAATCTCTGATCACTTGAGCAGGAACTCCGGCGGCAACCACATTTGCCGGAACATCTTTGGTCACCACCGCTCCGGCGGCAATAATGGTGTTTTCTCCGATGGTCACACCCGGCATCACCATCGCTCCGGCACCGATCCACACACCTTTTCCGAGAGTGACCTGTTTATGGACATGCCGTCTTTGCACCACGCCATTTTCCACTTTCAAAGAACTGCTCAAAATCTTTGCCCCGGCACTGATCGTCACACCGTCACCCATGATGATCCC
The DNA here is from genome assembly GCA_045534015.1 of Victivallaceae bacterium. GTDB lineage: Bacteria > Verrucomicrobiota > Lentisphaeria > Victivallales > Victivallaceae > UBA1784. The sequence continues at coordinate 2,837 of JAZSIZ010000013.1, forward strand.
GCCTTTGGCGGCAAAGTAACACTGCGGATTGATGATGATCCCGGAACCGCACTCAATATTCCACGGACAGCTGAAAACAACATAACGGTTGATAAATGGACGTTTCTTTCCGCAACTTTTGAAAATTTTGGAATAAAAATATCCCCGCATGTGTGACTTGAAACGGTTATATTTTGATGATAACTTCAAAAATATCCGGAACAATGCTCTCATATCCCCCGCCCCCGACTCTTTTGACCGCCGATGGCAATATTACAGTTTTTTCAGTTCCCATGCACCGCCGGGAACATCTTTTACGGCATAACCGAGTTTGGTCAATTCATCCCGCAAACGGTCGCTTTCGGCAAAGTTTTTCGCTTTTCTCGCTTCCGCACGGGCTTCGGCAAGGGCGGTCACTTCCGCAGGAATCGCCGCACTTTCACGCACCGCATCCACTTCAAAACATGCCACCACCCGGTCAAAATCACGGAATGCCGCCATGATCATTTCAGCACCGGCTTTGGAAAGTTTCTGCTCATCGATCAGGCGGTTCGCGCCACGCATAAGATCAAATGCCGCCGCCAGAGCCGGAGCAATATTCAAATCATCGGCAAGAGCAGAAGCAAAATCGTTTTTGGCTTTTTCCACCAACTCTTTGGCTTCACTGCCGTCACCGGCAGATGCAACAAGGCGCAGACGGTCAAAGAGCGTATCAAATTTGCCCAGCGTTTCCCGCGCCTGACTCAAAGCTTCCAGCGTGAAATTCAGTTTTTTGCGGTAATGCGCACCGACCAGCACCCAGCGGATCTCTCTGCCGCTCCAGCCTTTTTCCTGCAAATCACGCAGGGTATAGAAGTTGCCCAGAGATTTGGACATTTTGGTGCCATCGACCATCAGGTGTTCGCAGTGCAGCCAGTAATTCACCCATTTTTTGCCGGTGGCACTTTCGCTCTGGGCGATCTCATCTTCGTGATGGGGGAACATATTATCCACACCGCCGGTATGGATATCAAAGGATTCACCCAGATATTTCATGGACATGGCACTGCATTCAATGTGCCACCCGGGACGGCCCTTACCCCACGGACTTTCCCAGAAAACATCACCGTCGGCTTCATCCCACGCTTTCCAGAGAGCAAAGTCACCAACTGCATCTTTAGCATATTCATCCGTGGAAATACGCACACCGTCACGCTGATTTTCCCGGTCGATACGGGCAAGTTTACCGTAATCTTTGCACTTTTCAATGGAAAAGTAGATGCACTTATCCTGCGCCTGATAGGCAAAACCTTTATCCATAAGCGTCTGGATCAAATTGATCATTTCCGGGATGTGATCGGTGGCAGCAGGATAAATTTCAGCCGGTTCGATCTTCAAGGTTTTGATGTCATCAAAAAATGCCTGCTTATATTTTGCAGTGAATTCACGCAGCGGCAAACCCTCTTTGCGGGAATCCCGGATAGTTTTGTCATCCACGTCGGTCAGGTTCATCACCTGTGTGACAGAATAACCGAAGTACTCCAGAGTACGGCGCAGAATATCTTCAAAAACATACGCCCGGAAGTTTCCGATGTGAGCAAAATTGTAAACGGTCGGCCCGCAGGTATACATTCTGGCGCAGCCGGATTCAAGTGAGTTGAATGCCATCTGACGGCGTTCAAGAGTGTTGAAAAAAGTCAAATCCATGATATATTCTCCAAAGTTATTTTAATGTATTGCCATATAATGTAATCTGTCAGAAGTGATTTTTCAACTTGCAAAGTACACATATCGGCTTTATATTATTACAATTACTGATTTTTTCGAGGATAGTTAATGAAATCTTTCATCGCACAACTGCGCTGGCTCTTCACACCGCAAGACAAACGCAAATTTATTTTCATCACTTTGCTGATGGCATTTTCAGCTCTGCTGGAATTGCTGGGTATCGGTATTCTAATGGGAGCTGCGGCTCTTTTCCTCTCATCTGAAGAGGATACAGAAAACCGTTTTTCAGAAATTCTGGAAAATATTTTCCCCGCTGCCGATGCCGGAAACCGGATCGCATTTGCCATATGCTTCATCGGTATCCTGTTGGCGGCAAAAAATATTTTTGCTTATCTGATCGTGACGATCCAGGCAAAATTTGTCTTTGCCAAACGGGATGAACTGGCAAAAAGGCTGATGGCAAATTTACTGTATGCCGATTATGAAACTTATTCAAAACTTTCCCATGACTACTGTTTCGGCAGTTTCAACCGCTTGAGCGACATCGGCAATCTGGTGTTACTGCCCTCAATGCAGATACTTGCAGATTTTCAGGTCATTGCGTTACTGACTGTCACCTCGGTCATCCTTTTTCCGGCGGTTTCACTTTCCGGTATCGGTTTTATGCTGCTTGCCGCAATTACGGTATCGGCATTGACCGGCCGTGCCAACAAAAAATACGGCAGGGAACTTCTGACTTCCTCACTGGAAGAAAACCGTGCCAGACAGGCGTGTATCGCCGGTGAAAAAATAATCAAATGTTCCGCAAAAGAGGAGTATTTCCTCCACAAATTCTCTTCAACTTATGCAAAAATGGACAATGTGTACCGGAAACTTTACAATCTCGGTCAGCTGCCCAGACTTTCGCTGGAATCAGCATCGATCCTGCTGGCGAGCGGAGTTTTTGCAGTAATGATCCTGCTGGATGTTCCCAAAACCGGGATCATGCTCACTTTTGCCGTGCTGACTGCGGTCATCGGCAGAATACTCCCTGCCCTCAGCCGCTGCCACTACAATATGACACTGATCCGGCAGAATTATCCGCAATTGCAGCAATTCTGCGACCTTCTGCGCAACATTCCCAAGGAACCCGCCCCCCGGGGGACTGCCGCCGATGCCGGACAAACCATCAAATTTGAGCATGTTACATTTGCCTACGACGGCGTTAAAGAGATATTTTCCGATTTTTCTCTGACTATCGAACCGCACACCTCACTGGCGATCGCCGGAAAATCCGGCAGGGGGAAAAGCACCCTGATCGATCTGCTTACCGGATTGCTCAAACCGGCTTCCGGAATCATCACCGCCGGAAATCTCCCCATTGCCAATGACCTTGCCCAATGGCGCAGACAGATCGGTATCGTGCCGCAAAACATCTTTCTTCTGGAGGGAACCGTTGCTGAAAATGTCGCTTTCGGCGAGGAAAATATCGATTTTGCCAAGGTCAGAAAAGCTCTGCACAGTGCCGGACTGCCGGATTTTGAACCGGAATTCAAGCTCACCGGTCAGGGCAATCTTTCCGGCGGTCAACGCCAGCGTATCGGCATTGCCCGCGCCCTTTACAAGGATGCAAAAATATTGATTCTCGATGAAGCGACCAGCGCACTGGATGCCGAAACTGAAAACGCTTTCTGTGAAGTACTTAAAGGTCTTCACGGCAAAGTGACTCTGATCGTCATCTCCCACCGGGAATCCACACTCAAAAGCTGCGACAAACTGCTTTCACTGTAAACTTATTCTTTTGCGCCCCTGCGGATCAGATAGTCGATTACATCCTGATTTACGCCATATCTTATGGCATCGGAGAGCAAAGAAGAATGCCGCCTGCCATTATTGTTGACATCGGCTCCTGCTTCAACCAGCACTTTTACTATCGGCAGACAATCTTTTTGCGCCATTGCCCAACTCAATGGGACCTGTCCATCCTTATCCGCCAGATTACAATCGGCTCCTTTTGAAATCAGAAATCTGACGGTTTCCACATCACCCCCCAGAGCGGCAAGGTGCAGCATACCGCCATCACCGATTTGATTTACATCAACTTTTTTGCACTCGATCAGCCACCGGACAATATACCTGCACCCGAATGCAGACACATATCTGGCAAATTCAAATTGTGCCTTGGGAGATTGTTCATCGTAATTTTCCAAAGTGACATTCCTTTTTGAAAATGACCGGAAAACATCCCGCAATTCACCATCATAGTCTTCAATATTTTTTTCTTTCAAGGCAGCAAATTCTGCTTTGGCACGTTTTTCAATTTCAGCGTCAGACAAGACCGCTTCTTTTTCTTCCGTCCGTGAAGATGCTGATGTTTTCAAAGCGAACCAGAGTCCGACTGCTCCGACAGTCAAAAGTACAATGACCGCAACTGCCGCTGCGATGATCACAATAAAGGATCTCTTTTTCACCGGAACAGATTGAACCGCACAAACAGGATTTTCCGGAACAATCTGCGGCTGAACTTTCAATAACTCTCTTCCGCATCCGGCACAGTAAACACTGTCATCAGGCATCTGACTTCCACAAAATCGACAAAACATGATAACCTCCCCACCGGAAATAATTTTTCACTACTGTCCGGTAAAAATTACCGGAGTTAATTGAAATTGTCGGGACTTGTTATATATTAAAAACGCTCAAATCCTTAATATTTAACACGAAAGTCCCGAACGATATATTACGATAGCATATATTCTCAACTTTTCAACTTCATACCCCGATATCGTTTTGAAAAAATCGTAAAAAAGTCAGGCGGAGACCGATATTGCAAGCATTTTACAGCTTGGAAACAATTTCTGACCTTGCTCTTTGCTCAAATTTCCGGTAAGGATTCTTTGCGGGACATTGAAAACGCTTTGCTTGCCAACCACAAACGTCTTTATCACCTCGGTATGGAAG
>JAZSIZ010000075.1:0-5985 GCA_045534015.1 Victivallaceae bacterium
CGGGAAAAGCCCGGAAAGAGGGGTCCGGGGAGAAAACATGGAGGTTTTCTCCCCGGTGTGCGGCATAGCATACCAAAAAAGCACAATCTATGCACAGAACCTCTGCAGACTGCACAAGTCATTTTTTTACGGAAGTGGTACGGATGTTTACGGATGTTTACGGATGGTTACGGATGCGGCACGCAAACCGGGCGGGTGGAGATAGGTGTTATGAGATGTTTTGAGAAAGCACAATATCTCAAAATCTCCCACAATTTCCCACAATCTCCCATGAAAACACAGCCCGCATACCACAGGCATAACGCCCAATCAACCACCACCATAGCCCGCATGCCACGGGTGTCTTGCGGCATATCCGGCTCCGCCGTGACAAGGGAGGGCGGCACTGCACCAAACGGCATGCTCCCCACTGGCAAGGCGGCACTGCGCCAAACGGCATGCTGCACCATCACCGACCGGGGGAGCTGCTTTATATCAGTTTCTGCAAATCAGAGTTCGGTGGTCAGTTTCTTTGCCATGCGTTCAACTTTGGCAAGAGCTTCTTCCACAGATTTATCCCGGGCGAGCAGAACGCCCAGACGGCGGTGTCCGCGCAATTCACCTTTGCCGAAAATACGCATTGAGGTATCCGGTTCCGCGAGGACTTCGGTCAGATTGCCGAAACTTACCGCATCGGAGTTGCCCGCAACTTTGATCGCTTTGCTGGCACTGGGACCGTGGAATGCGATGTTGGGGATGGGCAGACCGAGGATGGCGCGGGCATGGAGATCAAATTCAGAAAGATCCTGGGAGATCATTGTGACCATACCGGTATCGTGGGGGCGGGGGCTGACTTCGCTGAAAATGACTTCATCACCGCAAACGAAAAGTTCCACGCCGAAAATACCTCTGCCACCGAGTGCATCAGTAACCTTTTTCGCAATATCCTGTGCTTTGGCAATGGCAATTTTGCTCATTCTCTGGGGCTGCCATGATTCCTGATAATCGCCATCGACCTGATGGTGTCCGACGGGTTCAAGGAAGCTGGTACCGCCGGCATGACGGACAGTCAGCAGTGTGATTTCAAAGTCGAAATTGACAAATCCTTCGACGATGACTTTTCCGGCACCGGCTCTGCCGCCGGACTGGGATTCTTCCCATGCCGCATCGATCTGGTCGGCGGTTTTGATGGTACTCTGACCGTGACCGGAACTGCTCATGATCGGTTTGACCACGCAGGGCAGACCGATCTCTTTGATGGCGGCATCAAATTCTTCGCGGTTGGCGGCGAATTTATATCTGGATGTGGGGATGCCGAGTTCTTCGGCGGCAAGACGGCGGATACCTTCACGGTTCATGGTCAATTGTGCGGCTTTGGCGGTGGGGATCACGGTGAATCCTTCGCTTTCGAGTTTGACCAGTTCTGATGTGGCGATCGCTTCGACTTCGGGGACGATATAGTCGGGTTTTTCTTTTTCGATGATCTCGCGCAGGGCGGCACCATCGAGCATATTCACGGTGTAAGAGCGGTGCGCCACCTGCATGGCGGGGGCATTCTGATAGCGGTCAACGGCGACGACTTCCACGCCGAGCCGCTGCATGGCGATGGCGACTTCTTTGCCGAGTTCACCTGAACCGCAAAGCAGGATTTTGGTTGCACTTTTAGTAAGGGCTGTACCGAGAGTAGGCATAGTTGATTTCCTTTCGCTTAAGTTTTTTATATTACTCTTGGAAACTGAATTTGCTTATAACAGAACTGCGTTTGCCGTAACGGTGGCAATCTTTGAGGAAATCCACCGCTTCTTCAGCTGTATCGACCACTTTGATCAGATCCATATCTTCCGGAGAAATCATTTTTTCATCGAGAAGGGTGGTTTTGAACCACTCTATCAAACCGCTCCAGAATTTTTTATTGACGAAAATGATCGGGATCAGATTGATTTTTCCGGTCTGAACCATGGTCAGCACCTCTGAAAGTTCATCAAGCGTGCCGAATCCGCCGGGATAAACGATAATGGCAGTTGAGTATTTGAGAAACGATACTTTGCGCACAAAAAAGTAGTCAAAATCCAGTGACATGGTCTGATAGGGATTCGGATGCTGCTCCATGGGAAGTTTGATGTTCAATCCGATGGAAACGCCGTTGTTTTCAAAAGCTCCCCGGGATGCGGCTTCCATGACGCCCGGACCGCCGCCGGTGATAACGCCGTAACCGGCATCGACAAGACACCTGCCCAACTCCCGGGCTGAAGCGTAGACCGGATCATCTTCCGGAGTGCGTGCTGAACCGAAAACCGAAACCAGCATTTTCGGCTGATGGCGCATATCTTCAAAGGAGCCGACAAATTCAGACATTATCCGCAATACCCGCCATGAATCCATGGGCATGAAATCGATTCTTTTTTCATTATCTTTCTGCATGAATTTCTCCCCTTTTTTTATTTTCTCCGGTCATCTGCCGGCAAATCACTTTCTGCCTCTGATAAAACGGGCGCAATGACCGATTGTCCACTCTCTTACTTTTCCGGAAATGGCGTAATCTTCGATCTGCTGGATATTGTTGAATTGCTTTCCGCAGTATGGGCAGGCGGGGAACATTTCCACATCTGCCGGAGTTATTTTTTCCCTGCATTGAGGACAGCGGCAGTCATTTGCCGGGAAATCCCCTTTGTTGTCATATTTTTCCATAATTCAAAAACTTTTTATCCTTGCAAAGATGCCGTTCCGGCGTTATCTTATAAAAGTAACAATCGTATCTTATATATAAGATAACGCCGGATGTGCTTAAAATCAAATCCGCCGGAGCAAACTCCGGCACAAAAAGTCATGAAAAAATTCTGGATCATAGCCGGAGAAGCTTCCGGCGACATTTACGGTGCCGCTCTTGCGGAAGAATTGCGCCGCCTCGGAGCGGAAAAAGGTGAAACTGTGGAAATTTCCGGTATGGGCGGAAATGCCATGATCAAAGCCGGCGTCAATATCAAAGTAGATTCCACGGAATTGGGTGTGATCGGCATTTTTGAGGTGTTGAAAAGTATCTTTACCTTTATCCGTATCTTCTTTTATCTGCTTGAAGAGGTGAAAAAGGATCGTCCTGATGCGGTAATCCTGATCGATTACCCCGGATTCAATCTGCGTTTTGCCAAAAAACTTTATAAACTCGGGATCCCGGTTTACTGGTATGTCAGCCCCCAGGTTTGGGTCTGGGGCAAAAAGCGGCTGCCGGTACTGGCGAAAATCTGTACCAAAATGCTGGTGATCTTTCCCTTTGAGGTGGAGGTCTATGCCAACAGCGGTCTGGAAGCAAAATTTGTGGGACATCCGCTGGTCGATGTGATTTCCGCCCGGCGTGATCCGGAAATTGTCCGTGATCCTGATACATTTCTGTTGCTGCCCGGCAGCCGCAAAAATGAGATCGACCGTCTGCTGATACCGATGCTGGAAGTCGTTGAAGAACTGCATAAAAAGCATCCCTCATTGAAATTCATTCTCGCAGCTCCCCGGGAAAAGATCGCAGATTCCTGCCGCAAAAAGATTCTGAAATTCCGCAAAAAACATCCGGAACTGCCGGAGATCACCATATCCATCGGCAATACCGGAAAACTTCAGCAGTTGGCGGGAACCGGTCTGGCGGCAAGCGGCACGGTTACGGTGGAGTGCGCTCTTTCCGGTCTGCCGCTGGTGGTCGGTTACAAGTTGAATATTCTCACTCTGGCACTGGCAAAAATACTGGTGACACTTTACCGCGGATTTTTTACGATGGTCAATATTATTGCGGATAAAGAGGTTTATCGGGAGTTTTTGCAGTGGCACTTCTGCAAAAAAGAGGTGCTTCCGGCAGTGGAAGCGATCCTGCCCGGCGGCAGCCGCCGTCAGGAGGTGGAAGAGGGCATGAAGCAGGTGGGAGTTCTTCTCGGCTCAACTTCAAAAGAATCCGCTTTGAGTCGTGCTGCAGCTGAAATGTATGAGGGATGAAAATTATGGAAGAAAAACTTATCACCTGGGATTTGAGTGTGCTTTATCCCGATGCGGAAGCATGGGAAAAAGATTTTGCCCGATTGGAAGATAAAGCCAAAGCATTTTACGCTTACAAAGGGCATCTGGCGGAATCTCCGGAAACCTTGAAAGCGGCGATCGAGTGTTCGGATGATTTTGACCGTTTCGCAGAAAAACTTTATACCTACGCCCATTTGCTTTCCGATGAAAATACTTCCATCGGTAAAAACCGGTCAAGAGTTGACCGCATCTGTGCCAAACTGGCTTCTTTGTCGGAAATGGAAAGCTGGTTCGATCCGGAGATCATGGCGATCCCCGATGAAAGGATGAATGAATTGCTCAACGCTCCGGAGCTTGCTTTTTACCGGCGCAGTCTGGAAGAATTGCTCCGGGAAAAGCCACATACGTTGAGTGAAGCCGAGGAACGTTTGCTGGGGACTTTGGGCGATGTACTCGGCAGCAGTGACGAAATTTTTTCCACCCTCAACGATACAGATATGGAATACGGCAAAGTGCGGGATTCCAAAGGTGAACTGGTGGAATTGACCCACGGCAGCTGGGGCAGTTTTATGGAAGAGCCCGACCGCAAGGTGCGCAGAAAAGCTTTTCATCAGCTTTACCGGCAGTACCGTAAACACCGCAATACTCTTGCCTGTACGCTGGATGGTACGGTAAAGCGTCATGCGGCAATGGCGGGGATCCGCCACTTTGAAACTCCTTTGCAGGCGGCACTTTTTTCAGAAAACATTCCGGAAAATATCTATACCAATTTGATTTCCGCGGTACGGAAAAATCTGCCGGCACTCTTTGATTACTTCAAACTCCGGGCGGAAGTGCTGAATATCGATGATCTGGATATGTACGATCTTTATGCTCCGCTGTTGCCGGAAAGTGAGAAAAAGTGTTCTTTTGCTGAAGCGGAAATGATGGTGAAAGCCGCCTGCGCACCGCTGGGAAAAGAGTATTCCAAATTGCTTGACCGGGCATGGAAAGAGCGGTGGATCGATGCTCCGTGCCGCAAGGGGAAACGTTCCGGAGCGTATTCCGGTGGGTGTTACGACAGTTATCCGTATATTCTGATGAGTTTCAACAACAAGTTGAGTGACACCTTTACTCTGGCGCATGAACTCGGACACTCCATGCACAGTGCATTTTCCCGCAGTAATCAGCATTTCCATTATGCCGGTTATGAAATTTTTGTGGCGGAAGTTGCCAGCACCTGCAACGAATTGCTTTTGAGCCATTATCTGCTGGAAAAAGAGAATGATCCGGCGGAAAAGGCGGCGATTTATGCCCGTTTGGCTGATGACATCAGGGCAACGGTTTACCGGCAGACCATGTTTGCCGAATTTGAAAAACTTATCCACGATGATTCTTTCAACGGTATCCCGCTGACTGCGGATCATCTTTCGGAAAGATATTACGCGCTCAACGCTGACTATCACGGATTTATCAAAGCTGATCGGGATATTGAACTGGAATGGTCACGCATACCGCACTTTTATTACAACTTTTACGTCTATAAATACGCTACCGGTATGGCGGCGGCACTGAAACTTTCCCGTGGTATCATCGCCGGAAATGAAGATGCTGTAAAACGCTATCTGGAGTTTCTCAAGGCGGGCGGTTCCAAAGATGTGCTTGATATTCTGAAAGATGCCGGTGCGGATCTTTCCACACCGGAGCCGGTGGATGAGGCTCTGGCATTTTTCCGGGAAACTGTGGATAATCTGCGCAGTTGTCTTGCCGCCCGCTGATTTTTCAGCTTTTCCCTGTTATAAAAAGAGGTGGCTGTTGCCAAAAGGCGACAGCTTCTTTTTCTTTGCAGGGTGCTAACGCCGCCCCCTGCACCCCTGCGCCCCGCTCGGCGGGGGGCGGGGTACTGTCCTGTGGTATGCGGTGTGTGGTGGTGGTTCGGCTCATGTGGTGCAATTCGTCACGCTCTGCCGCCTTTTCTGGCGACAGAGGGATTAGACTTGCACCACGGCTGGTGATGTGACCCCAAAAAAT
>JAZSIZ010000060.1:0-92888 GCA_045534015.1 Victivallaceae bacterium
GGGACAAGATAATTTACAACAAAGTGGCTCTTTTGTCACCCTTTTTTAGAAAAAAATATAAGGAAATTGCAGTTTTTGCAATTAATGTATTGATTATCAAATAATTAAAGGAATGTGTGTTAAAGAATTTTGACACTAACACGAACTATGAAAGGTAATAAAAAATGAAAAAAATTATTTCAACTGTTATTTTAAGTACGACTCTTTTCAGCACCGTATTGGCGGTTAATTCAGTAATGCGTCCACACAAACATCATTCGGTGGACAATATGCGTTGTACATTCTGTAAAGGCACCGGCTTTAGCGGGATGTTCAATTGTCAGTTTTGCAAAGGCACCGGACGGAACTCCTCTTATTGATGTTTAACAAGCTGATTTTGTTATTTCATCTTTTGATACTGGTAACTTTTTGCGGTTGCCAGTATCATTATACACCATTCCCTGATGACTTTTATACCTATTCGCCAGCCGGAGATATATTACGCACACCTGTCACACAACCGGTTGCCAAATCATCAAACATCTGCTCTGAAATTATGCCGGATGGCTCATTCAAATTGACTTCCGGAAATTTTCAATACAGCGGACAACCGGGCGAGTATATTTTTCCGGTATTGACCGACCGGCAAAAAATCTGGCTTTTAAGCGAAAAAGATTCTCCATTTATGCAATTGGTTCAATGGGATACTGCTACTGGAAAAACAACTGTTCCGTACCCCTGTTCCCACGATATTTCCGGAATCATTGCAACATATAACAACGGTAATCACCGACTGCACGCATTACAATATTTTTCCGGCGGAGAAATCAATTATCACTATTTTGATTTGAATATGGCACGCATGGAACAAATTTTACATCGCAATGGTGTGAAATGTGTTATCTGGCATGAAAAATCGCCCGTTGCTGAAAAATGGCTTGCGGAACTTCTGTATACTGATCGCGAAAACCGTTGGGCAGAATGTGATTTACATACTTTTACCTATCGTTATCTTTCTCCGCCGGTTCCAATCTCACCCACTATACGTTACAAAATTTCGTATCACGCCAACGATGGCACTCTTATTGATGCTGTTTTAACCATTCCTGAAAAGTTTACAGAGCAATTGCCTCTGATTATTTTCCCTCACGGCGGCCCCGGGACTTCTGATTTTGTCTTATATGATTTCCGTGCTGCATTTTTCGCAGAACAGGGTTTTGCCGTTTTGCAACCGAATTACCGCGGAAGCCGTCATTATGGCAAAAAATTCCGTACCGACGGATGGCGTGCAGCAGGAATCAAGCAAGCATTGAATGACATTATCTGCGGAATTGATTTTTTAAAAAATAACTCTATGATCGATACTGGGAAGTGTTTTATTTTCGGTGGTTCATGGGGCGGTTTTCTGGTAACAGCACTATTAACGGCATATCCTGATTTATTCAAAGGCGGAGTCGCTTTTTTCGGAGTATACGATTTGCCGCTGATGCTCCAATCATTTCCGGAGCGTTCCTGCGCACACAGGGCGTTGGATAAATTGCAATACGGAGATATTGATAACGCTGAAGATATGAAAGATTTGGATGCCATCTCTCCGCTGAAAAACATAAAAAATTTGTCTGCACCTCTAATGTTTGTCCATTTTACAGGCGACAATGTAATTGATTGGCACCAAGCGGAACTTTTGGAAAACGCATTGATTCAAGCCGATAAAACATACATTTTTTATCACGGGCATGGAAATCACAGTTTCAATTCACGTTCTGAAGAGTTGGAATATTTACAAAAAGCGGTATCGTTTTTCAGAAACAAGGTCAAATGACGGTGTGTGATAGAAATATATAAAAAATCGTATCACCTCCGAAAGAAGGAATTGAAAAAAGACTGAAATTTAAATGATCTTGGCTTGTGTCAATATTTTAGTTCACATCCTTTTATTTTCTGCAGCTTGAATTTTTTCTGATTTGCATTTATATTAAGCGAAAATGAAAAACGCAGTTTTTTGTGAAATGCAAGGGAAAATTTATGTATTACGGTAAAGAAAAATCTTCTGCGATCTCCTTTCCTTTGGGAGGAATCGGTTCAGGTTGCATCGGGCTGGCTGGCAACGGCAGTTTGTGTGACTGGGAAATATTCAATAATTCCAATAAAAATTCCCTGTTGGGTTACACCCATTTCTGCGTGCGTGCCGGAAAGAAATTCCGGGTATTGCAGGGGGATTGTTTTGAACCGTATACCGGACATTACCGCAAAGGTGATGATGGCAAATACCGCGGCTTCGGCTGGGGCGTGGAAGAGGGATTGGTTCCCGGATTGCCCCATTTCCGCGATTTTTCTTTCAACGGCAGATTCCCGGTTGCGGAATTGGAATTTTCCGGCGAAGAAGCCGATTTTCCATTGCAGGCTTCTCTTACGGCATGGAGTCCGTTTATTCCGGGAATGGAAAGGGAATCTTCACTGCCGTGTGCTGTTTTTGAGTACACATTCAAAAACATTTCCAGCGAACAAATTGAAACAACCGCAGTCGGCGTACTTGCCAATCCGTGGAATCATGCCGGACACCGTAATTTTATGCGGGCCTCCGGTAATACTCTGACGGTTTGTGACGGAGAGAAAAATGAGATTTCCCTGACAGTGGTCGATATTCCGGAAAATATTTCATATCAGGAGTATCTGTATCGCGGCTCATGGATCGATGCTATGGAAATGTATCTGAATGATCTTGCCAAAGGCGGCAGGTTTGCTCCCCGTAACTATGAGGAAAATCCGGAAGTTGCCCGGTTGGATCATACTCTTATGGCAGACCATTTTACTCTTGCTCCCGGTGAAAGCCGGAAAGCTGTATTCATCATTTCATGGCATATCCCGGAAAGAAGCAATTTCTGGAATGCCAAAGCCGATGAAGAAGCCAGTGCCAATGGCGTGACCAATTCGTGGCGCAATTATTATGCCGCAGAGTGGAGCGATTCAGCAGCTTCAGCTGCAGAATTAAGCAGCCGCCTGACCGAATTGCGGGAGAAGACCATGCGTTTCGCAGATATTCTGCACTCATCTGATCTTGATCCGGCAATCATTGATGGAGCATCTGCATCGTTGTCAACACTGCGTTCTCCAACTTGTCTGCGGTTGGAAGATGGTACATTGTACGGTTGGGAAGGCGTCGGCACTTCATGGGGCAGTTGTGAGGGATCGTGTATCCATGTGTGGAATTATGCTCTGGCTGTACCGTTTCTGTTTCCGGCATTGGAGCGTTCCATGAATGAATCCCATTTGAAGTACAGTGTGGATGAAACCGGTGCCGCCCACTTCCGTCTGCATCTGCCATTGGGCATAAAAGCGCAAAAAGATTGGTTCCGGGCATGTGCAGATGGTCAATTCGGCTTGATTATGAAGTGTTTCCGTGATTGGAAGATTTCCGGAAACGGGAAATGGCTTAAGGAGTATTATCCCATATTGAAAAAGATGATGGAATTTGCCTGGAGCAAAGAAAATCCTGATTTCTGGGATCCGGAGCGTTCCGGTATATTGACCGGCAGACAGCATCATACTCTGGATATGGAACTTTACGGACTTAATTCATGGTTGACCGGATTTTATCTGGGGGCATTGCAGGCGATGGTGCAGATCGCAGGTTTCTGCGGTGATGAGGATTTTGCCGCAGAGTGCCGGATGATCCTGAAAAAGGGGAAATCAACAGTAAATGAGTGTTTTAACGGCAGATATTTCTGTCAGAAAATAGATTTGAAAGATCATTCGATCCTCGACCGTTGGGAAGGAGTTGATTTTTTCTACTGGAATCCGGAATATAAAGAACTCAAGTATCAGATCGGCGATGGCGTGGAAATCGATGCCTGTCTGGGAGAATTTTTTGCTTCTCTGTACGGTGTCGGCAGTGTGCTGGATAAGGAAAAAACTGAACTGACTCTGGAAACGATTTACCGGAATAATTTCCGTTGCATGCGTGAACATATCAATCCGTGGCGCAGTTATGCGGTCAACGATGAAAGCGGGGTGTGCATCTGCACCTGGCTGGCAAATAAACCGGCGATCCCGCTGCCCTATAACAGCGAGATGATGAATGGATTTGAGTGGGCGTTTGCTTCCCATTTGATGTGGTGTGGTATGACGGATAAGGCAGAAAATATTGCCCGTGCCATCCGGCAGCGTTACGATGGTTCCCGGCGCAATCCGTGGAATGAATTTGAGTGCGGCAATAACTATGCCCGCAGTATGGCTGCCTACGGATTGATCCTGACGGCGAGCGGATTTATGTTTGATATGAGTAAAAAAATGCTCGGCTTCCAACCCCGCAAAGCCGGTATGAAGCGTTGTTTCTGGAGTATCGGCACCGCCTGGGGGGAATTCCGTCAGGATGCTGTATCCTGTTCTCTGGAAATCGCTGCCGGCAAACTGGAGCTTGATAAACTGCGTTTGCCGGTTTGTCCGCACAAAGTTATGCATAATGGCAGGGAAATAGAATTCACCATGGCTGGTGATATGATCATTCTGCCGGAAATAACACTGCTTGAAAAAGATGTACTTATTTGCTGCTGAAAACAGCTGTCCGCCGGATCAGCTTATTTCCAGTTCACTGTCGAAGGAAAATTTGAATTGAAACACGGTAAAGGCAGAGCTTATGTGGAACTCCACCAATTCAACAACCGCAAACAGCTTATCGGCAAACGCCGCCAGCTGATCATTCCTGCAAACAAAGAGTGGGGGACTTACTCACAAATTCAGGATATGCTGCCGGAAGCGACCTCTGCCAAACTCTTTTTCATGGCACCATTAACGGATGCCAGAGATGCGGCATACTTCCGCAACTTCTCCATCGAGGAAGTGCTGTAATATTTCAGCAGAATCCATAAATAAAAAACCGCATGATAAATACATCAGATTTGTCACGCGGTTTTTATTCAGGAACGATCAGAATTCAAACAAATATTGACCTCCGCAGATCGTTTGTGATGCCATTTGGGATGTTTCTGGGAATACCACTTCTGCCAGGATCCCGGCTGGCAGAGATATTTCCCACAAGATCCGTTTGCCGTCTCTTCGCCAATTGGAAACTATTTTCCCGGCAACTGTTATCACAGAAGCATCCACCCGGTTCAGACCAGTCGGGAAATATGGACGCATTTCCACTTTTTTGAAACCGGCTGAATCTGAAGCATTGGCAATACCGGCAAGCCGGCGGTAAAACCAGACGCTGACCGCTCCCAATGGGACATGAGAAAGAGAACGGGATAAATTTCCGGGAATTTGGCTTTCCCAGATTTCCGGTATAGAACTCATGCCGCCGGCCAGCATACTGGCGTAGCCCGGATCTCCACCGCGATGCAGCAGTTTCCATATCTCATCAAATTTACCGAAACGGTCAAGTACCTGAATAAGGCATGTTGTTCCGAGCAGACCGGTTACGATACGATTGTTTTCTGCAAGTTTTTTCAGCATGGTTTGCAAAACGGCATTTGCTGTTCGGGGAGGAAACTCCATGGAATACAATGCGAATGCCGCCGCCGCGATATGGCACTCTTTATCCACAGTACCGTCGGCTGCGATAAATTTTTCAACAAATGCTCCGGTAACAGCTTCCGCTTCAGCAGAGTATTTTTCCGCATCCTCATTATAACCGAGCAAATCAGCCATTTTTGACAAAATAGACAGACAAAGCGCATACATGGCAGTGCTGATTGATTCAGGCTTTCCTGCACCGACTTTATATCCTTTTTCCCGGCAGAGATGATCTCCCCAGAGAGCAGCAGGCATAATAAAGTTCCTGCTCTGCGTCTGCCAGAAAGCCATATTTTTGCACAAAACCGGATAGTGTCGTTTGACAATCTGTTTGTCTCCGAAGTGCAGGTAATATTCCCAGAGCATCTGATAATAAGCACTCACAAATGGGATGTCCGGTTTTTCCCGCAGAGGGAAGGGGACAATGTGGGGAATATAGCCATCATCCCAGATTGAATCTGCCATGTCATCAAAATATTTGGCATAAAACTTGCGCATGTCAAAATGCATCAAAGCTTCCGGAGTTGCCGTCCATGCATCACCAAGCCAGCCCAACCTTTCACAACGCTGGGGACAATCTGTCGGCAAACCGTGAAAATTCAATTTCAATGAACGGTTACTGCACCAATGGATCTTATTGATCAAATCATCGGATGAGATAAAACTGCCGGTTTCCTGACAATCAGTATGAATGACTTTGGCAACTATATCACTGGTATCCGGTGGATTGCTGCCCTGCCAATTGCTGATTTCTACATAACGGAAACCATGCCAGGCAAAACGGGGTTCCCATTTTTCGCCAACCGGATCGCCGGAGCAAGTGTAAATGTCTGCAGCAAGGGCGGCTGAATTGCCTCTGGTATCAAGAGTGCCATCAGGAAAAATCCTTTCCGCAAAGCGCAGTTTGATCTGTTCTCCGGATTTGCCATGTACTTTCAAACATATCCTGCCGGTGATGATCCGGTCAAAATCAGCCACCCACAAACCCTGTGCAGGACTGAATATCCTTACCGGTTCAACAGCTTCGATCTCTCTTTCCGGTTCGATGGTCGAAAGGACCAGTTTTCCGCCGGGAGCAGGAACCTGATGCACAGGCTGCCATTGCACAGGAGTTCGGTTGAATTCCAATCTGGCATCATAATGACAACCGTCATACAGGCAGTTGAATGTTTCAGGACCGAAAGCATAGACCCAATCCAGATCAGAAACGATCTCTTTCAGTTTGCCGCCGCCGAAATCCAGTTTCGCCAGAAGACGCATTTTAGGGAATCCGTGCCACTGCATCCGCCAATCCCAGTATTTTCTGGCAGGGTTGAACCAACCATTACCCAGAACAGCTTCAAAACAGTTTTTCCCGCGTTGCAGAAAAGGAGTAAGCTCATACACCATATAACATATCCGTTTCCGGTAAACTGTTCTGGGCGGAGAAAGAATATCATCACCAAGTTTATGCCCATTGATGGATAATTCACCATTGCCCAAACCGCAGAACGCAGCAAATGCACTGATCGGGAGCTCATCCAAAGTAAATTCACGGCGCAAAAAAGGTGCCCGTGAATCAACTTTAAAGTCAACCTTTTCATTGAGATAAGCAACATCTTTCATCCTGGAAAGATCCAACTGCACCTCATTTTCCATCCCCGCACCGATCCATAAGGCATTTTCCCAATCGCTTTCTTTCAAATAACAGCAGGTGATCTTATGAGGAGTACTCCACTCTGTCTCATTTTCCCGGGTATCACGGGTGCGGAGCTGCCAGCTGAATGTATCAAAAGCTGCCGGCTTTTTGCCGCCGAATACAGCCTGATGATCATCGCTCAACACCCAGCCGGAATCCCAAAGTACAGAATCATCCGCTGCTGTTACTCTTATCTGCCATGCCGCCTGTACGGCGGATGTGAAATCATATGTCCAACGGAAAATCAAATCTCCGTCAACATTATACTCCCCGTTCAAAATTCTTAAAGACATATTTTCCCTCTGGTATATTATCTGGCTGAATCAAGATACTGCGGAAGCTTTCCTGCGGAAAGGACTCCTTCGGTACCTTTGCCGAGTGTAAATTCTGCAGTATCGGCAATATCCATACTGATTGTATAAGTTGAGCGTACTCCGGGAGTGTGTTTGATTTTTACGACCCTGGGTTCTTCAACACTGCCGGATGCAACAACTTTACCGGATTCATCCATGATCAGATACGATACCGGGCGGCGCAGTTTCCCTGCAATTTTGAATTCAAACTCATCTGCATTTTTCAAAACCGCAAAGCGGGCGTGGCACTCCGTCAGCAATAATTTACTGCCTGAATAACCGAATGCTCCGGTATAGTCCAGTCTTATTTCTCCACCGGAAGCAGAAATCGCAGCATAAGCATTGCCTCCGGGGGAAACAGCTTGCTGAAGATGTTTGACTTTTTTTGAAAGCGTACCATCGAAACAATTCACTCCGGTCATGTCACTGAATTTGAGCTGAATATCTCTTCTTACAACAACATAATCTGCTGTCAGTGTACCGGATCCACAGAGAATAACCGTATACATTCCGCGCAACAGGATTTTTCCCTTGAAACCGGATTGATCATCCGGAGTCTTAACGGCGAATTTTTTGGGATTTGCGATCGCCGGGACAAAATATTGCCGGTTGCGGTTGGCTATTTCTGCAGAGATCTCCTGCATGCGGTTGTTAAGGTCAAAGTTTTTTTTGCCGCTTGATGTGATCAGTGTAATATTGCCGACAATGGTTGAAATTTGTGCATCTGTCCAACTTTTAAAAGCAATGACCTCTTTTGAATCGCTGTTTATCTGCAGATTTCCGAAGTTTATATTGCCGATTTTACCGCCGGTCATCCCTTCTATCGCCAGTATGATTGGAATCGAATCTTTTCCGCTCTTAATGGAACAGTCAGTAAAACTCAGTGCCACGGTATCCAGATTGTCACGGATTAATAATTCAGCGTATTTGTTGTTTTCAAAACGGCATTTTTCAAATTTTACAAAACCTCTTGGCGGAGTAACATTTTCTCTTTTGGTACGGTAAAAACTGTTAAATACAGTCATACCTTCCCGGTTATCGGAAATAACGCAATTGCGCACAGTGATGGATTGCGCCGGGGCATCGCCTTCCAGATAAACTGTATAAAATTCAATCCCGGCTCCCTGATTGCCGGAAATAACGCAATTTTCAATCAGACAATTGACCAGACGCTGGGGGGCAGGGGTGGAGTTCGGTTCAAAGTCGATTCCGGCGGCCGGAGCTGTTCCGGAGGTGTTGAGGATACGACAACGGCGGATAATCAAATCTTCCGCTGAAATAACGCTGATTCCCTGGCGGTGGTGGCTGTCGATGATCAAATCTTCAAGGATCACATTTTTGCAGTATTTCTGATCTTTTGTTGTGCCGAGATAGATGCCGTCGCCGCCGCTTTCCCGCAGTTCCAGATTGGCGATACGCACATTGGAAACGCCGTACATACCGATCATGTGGCGATATTCAGAAGGCTGATAGCGTTTCGGATCCTGATAATCTGATTTGCGCATTTGCAATACAACTTTGCCTTTCCCCAACATGGTGATGTTGCGCAGTCCATTTGCTCTGAACAAAAATTCGCCGAGACTGCGGAAACGCCCTTCAGCGGCGACCACTCTGACTCCATCCTCAAAGATCAAGGTCAGATCGCTCCGCAGATAGATCTGACGGTGCAGAATCAGAGGATACCCCGGATTATCCACGATAACAGTTCCCGCTCCTGAATTGATCGCAGACTGCAACGCTGTACCGGCATCATTTTTTTCAGGTTTGAAATCGCTTAATTTTACAGTGGCTGCTGACAAAAGCAATGCGGCAAAAGAAAAAACAAGGTACAGAATTTTTTTCATTTTAGAATTATTCTCCTTAAATCAGTTGTTGTCAGCATATTTGAAATAGTTGCCAGGATAGTCGCTGTATTTGTATGAATTTTTACTTCCCGCCAGCATATCTTTGTGAGTTTCCAGAGTTCTCACATGACCGTCATAATAGAGCATGTTAATCTTGTCTCTGTGCCAGACCGTATGTAAACCGCCATCCGGCATCACCTTGAGGTAGCTTGAAACTTCCGGATATGAACCGGCATAATTTACTATGGTATAATTGTCACCGAGCAAACTTATATTACTGTTGCCGTCTTTCAGACGCATTCTGCTGACTTCATGTTCAGGATTGCGCATGGAATATGAGGAATACCAGTTGCCGCTGGATATTTTGAAATCTTTTGCGAAATTCGGCGGCATGGTCAAACCTCCTGCCGGACAATAGAAAAGTTGAGGTTCTGACAGAAAATCCCCGGCATAAAGGTGTCCGGTAGTCCGGTATCTGGGGGTTCCGTTTTCCGTATTCTTGATGTAATAACGGCAGGCGTAACGCCACCATGAATCAACTTCATACGGGATATAATCATCAAAAGCATCCGCATAAAGGGCGAATCCCAAACCGAATTGTTTGAGCTGATTGGTGCAACTGATCGTCCGTCCCCGTTCTCTGGCTGAATTAAGTGCCGGCAGCAGAATCGCTGCCAGAATAGCGATAATTGCAATGACAACCAGCAACTCAATGAGAGTAAATTGTTTGACAGATCGACGGCAGAAACTTTCGGATTTTTTCATAACAAGACCTTTCATTGTTGTTTTTGGGTATTTTTATCCAGACGGCAATAAGATATTCCCGGGACCTCGATACAGCATGGTTCATTATCAAAAGCCCGCTCAATAAGATGGCTGCAGATAACCGGCACATCAAAACCCACAGAAGATATCGGGATCGGTGATAATCTGCTGGCACTTGAATTGAAAAATCCACCGATAACCAGATCCACGCCGATTTTTTTTCCATGAGCAATAAATGCCGCAGCAGCTCCCAGAGCCGCCGCATCAGAGGGGAATATCACTGCTTGCAGATCCGGATAAAGAGTCAGCATTTTTGCTGCGATCGCTTTGCCGGATCGGTGATCTGTTGCCTGAATGTCTGTGTCTGTTGATGGGGGAGTGTCGCAGAGATAAAAAATATTACGCAGGATTTCTTCCGCTTCTTCAGGAGGATATATTTTTCTGATCAGCTCTGCCTCCATGCGTTCCGGCTCGCTGTTTCCGGAATACATCACATATTTTAATTTTCGGAAACCGGATTTGACAAACTGCCGGATCAATTCAAGGCGTGCTTCGCCCGGGCAATTGACCACTCGGCGGGAAAAGAGATACCCCATGCCGATAAATGGACAACCGGCTTTTTTTATTTCCTGTTCAATTTTGATGTAACCGACCGGATCACCGATCATTATAAAACTTTCTGCACCATGACTCAATTGTTCTCTGATGCGTTTCAGGTTTTCCTCCTCTTCGTAACCGAGAATCATTATATTGGTTGAAAAACCTTTGCGGTTGAGAGTATCAACGACCTCGATCAACAGTTCATTGAATGGTTCACGCTGACGAAGCTGCGGTGATGAAACGACCACTCCGACACAATGAATCGTGTCTCCATGCATCATTTTATAGCCGACATTCTGTCTCCATCCCAGTTCTTCAGCCAACTGCTTGACCTTTTCTACCGTACTTTCCGAAATAAAGCGGCTGTCCTGACCGGTCAAAATGCGGTGAACTGTTGTGACCGACAAATCCGCAGCTTTGGCAACATCACGCAGAGAACAACGTTTTTTGGTTTTTGAAGCTTCTTTTTTCATATAAAATCATCCGGTTAAAGGTGCGCTTACATGTAAGCGTATGAATTTGGTGATAATATAGCATCTGAATCGTTGATTGTCAATAGTTGATTGTAAAATATTTTTACAAAAACAGGAGACCATCTGAATAACAGACGGTCTCCTGTCTTACATTATTGTATATATCTGGAAATGAAGATCAATTTATTTCCAGTTCACTGTCGGTGTAGATCAGCAATCCTTTTGCGTAAGTACAGCCCGGAGCAAGTTCCACACGGTGTGGCACATTGGCTTTCAGATAGATTGTGTCGTTTGGACGCATCAGATAACTTGTGTGGTCATCGCAGAGGATATAATTCAATTCCCCCTCAAGCAGGATGAAAAATTCCTCGGTGTCGTGAAACTTGAATTCTCTGGGGGATGCCGGGGTGTATTCAATGATGAATGGATCCATTTTGCGTCCGATGTGACGGTGGGCAAGAGAGAGGTAACGGATCCCGTGTTCGCCGCCGTTATCCCGGTCAAGTTCCACACCATCACTCAAATTGCCGAATGTATACTGGCTGTTGGTATCGCCGTCTTCTGCAAAAAGCACGCTCATGGAGACCCCGAGAGCATCTGCTATCCGGGTAAGAGCTTTTAATGACGGGGTGATACGGAAATTTTCTACCTGGGAGATAAAACCTTTGCTGAAACCGCTGCTTCTGGCAAGCTGTTCCACGGTCATATCCTGCTCGATGCGGATTTTCCGGATGTTTTGGGATAATTCAAGTAAATTCATGTCAGATCCTGTTACAGTAACTTTATTCAGATGTTTTCTGTTACTATAACACTGATTCCTGAATTATCAACATCATTTATGATAATATCGCCGTTTTTTACCGGCATTTTTATCTGCATCTGATAAATTCTGTTGAGCAGAGCCGGTATCATTGCTTTGGGGCAGGGGGCGGACGAACGCACTGCTATGAATGGATGTGCCGGATCATCACTGGGCATCACTGCCGTGACCACCCGTCTCGGATCGGTCAGTTCTGAAGTGGCGTATGCCGTTCCCCTGGGGCAGCGGTTGCCGGAAATCTGCCATTTACCATCAACTTCTTCAGCACACAGATGACAGCCTTGCGGACAGCTTATACATATCAATTCGCGCATATCAACACTCCTCCAATTCAAATGTCACAGCTCCGGAAAGAATTGTGCCGGGCAATTCGGCAAAGATCATTTCCGCCGGACGGACGAACATGAGTTTCTTTTCCCACACACATTTGCCATCGATCAGGGCTTTAAGAACGGCTTTGTCTGTAACTACGGTCGGGCGGAAGAGGAAACGGGTATCTTTGCCTGACTCAAAGCGGTTGGGAATGGCGTATTTGAGATTTTTACCGGCAGAACTGGCAAATTCTTTTCCCGGTTTTACCCCCATGAGATAATCAACGATGCACTTGCCGGCAAACTCCGCTTCTTCTGCTACGAAGTCCACCAGATCATGAACATGCAGTACGTTTCCGGCGGAGAATACCCCCGGCACACTCGTCGAGTAGGTCGAATCGACCTCCGCTCCGCCGGTTGCCGGATTTTCTTTTACTCCAAGCTGGCGGGCAAGTTCCATTTCCGGAATCAGTCCAACTGAAAAGAGAACAGTATCGCACTCAATGGTAAAAGCTTTGCTCATATCCGGGATGCGATTGGCATCCAGCGGGGCGGCAACTACCTGTGTTACCCGCTCTTTTCCATCGATATGAACGACAGAGGTGGAAAGATAAAGCGGAATATTAAAATCATTCAAACATTGCACCACATTTCTGGTCAATCCGGCGGAGTGCGGCATGATCTCAATAACAGCCTTTACCTCGATACCGCTCCAGCGCAGTCGCCGTGCCATGATCAATCCGATGTCTCCGGAACCGACGATCACCGCTGATCTTCCGGGAAGTTTCCCCTCGCAATTGAGCAGTTTCTGTGCTGTTCCGGCGGTGAAAACTCCAGCCGGTCTTGCTCCGGGAGTGGCGATCGCTCCCCGGTTGCGTTCCCTGCATCCCATTGCAAGCATTACCGCCCGGGCATTGATATGGGTAACGCCGTCAGCTTTGGATAATACACGCAAATCAAAGGTTCCGTCATCAAGCTTCTTTATATCAGTGATGGCACTTTGTAATGCAAATTCTGCACCGGCGCATTTCGCTTTTTCTGACATGCGGAACGCAAATTCAGGCCCGGTCAACTCTTCTTTGAAGTATTTCAGTCCGAAGCCGTTATGGATGCATTGATTGAGAATACCGCCGGTTCTGCTTTCCCGGTCAATAATCAAAGTGGAACATCCGGCATCGGCACAGACACTGCCGGCTGCAAGTCCGGCGGCACCGGCTCCGGCGATGACCACATCGTAAGAACTTTTGCTCATTATTTTACCTCCAAATCGCCGAGCTTTCCGGCCAGAATGCGGCTTTTTCCACCGCGTTTGGTCAATTCTTCCATTGGTATTCCGCTGTTTTTGCTGATGATCTGCAGCACTTTGGCTGAACAGAACCCGCCCTGACAGCGTCCCATTCCGGCACGGGTGTAGAATTTTACTCCATCCACAGTTGTGTGTCCCCGTTTTACAGCTTCTACGATTTCAGCTTCTGAGATTTTCTCACAGCGGCAGATGATATTGGTCCATGCCGGATTTTCTTTATGAAGTTTCTGCAACTCGTCATCCGTCAAATTGCGGGCTTCATACCGTTCCGGTAAAGTTCCGTCAAAAGCAGGATTCTTTTCTGCAGACAATCCGGCATTTTGAAGAAGTTTGACAATATATTCGCCGATGGCAGGTGAAGCGGTCAATCCCGGGGATTGGATGCCCGCCGCCTGAATCAGGGCAGGGCGTTTTTCAGAAGCAGCGATGTAAAAATCTTCTGATTCATGTACCGGACGCAATCCTGCAAAACTGGTGATCAGGTCTCTGGCTGCCAGACCGGTTACCATATTCTGAGTGAGCTTCAGGATTTTTGCGAAGTTATCCGCCGTGGTTCCGGTATCAAGTTTGTCATCCACAGCTTCGGCAGTCGGTCCGATCATGGTCGTGCCTCCTGCAGTTGGGATAACCAATACACCTTTGGAGTGTTTTACCGGCACCGGAAAAACTACCTTTGACGGTCTTCCGGCGCAGTTGCGGTCGAGGAGGTATTCTTCTCCTTTACGGGGGAATATTTTGAATTCTTCTGCGCCGAGTGCACGGGAAACTTCATCGGCAAACAATCCGGCGGCATTGACCACGAATTTTGCCCTGATCTTTCTACCGTCAGCCGCTGTCAATTCCCATGCTTCATCGCTGTATGTGCCGGCGGTCACTTTGAAGTCGCACCGCAGGGCAACCTGATTTTTTACTGCACTTTCCACCAGAGCGAAAACGTAACCGTAAGGTTCCAGCGTGCCGCCGTGCGGGACGAAAAAGCCGCCGACCGCATTGGCTGTGAGTTTGGGTTCCAATTCAAAAATACGTTTTCTGTCGCAGAATTCCATATCTTTTACGCCGTTATCCAAACCGCGCTGATAGAGTTTTTTCAGTGTCTCAAGCTCTTCTTCAGAGTAGGCTACCACCAGAATTCCGCATTTCAAATAGGGATAATGAAGCTCTTTTGAAAGTTTTTCAATAAGCTCATTGCCCCGCAGTTCCAGTTGGGTTTTCAATGAGTCAGAAGGATGGTGGAAGCCGCCGTGGACAATTCCGGAATTGGCTTTGGAGACACCCGAACACACTTCGTGACCGCTTTCCAGAAGTACCGTATTGACTGCATACTGCGACAGCATGTAAGCAGTCGCCGCTCCGGTGGCTCCGGCTCCGATTATGGCAACATCGTACAGCATAGTTGAAAACACCTTGTTTAGCTTGTTGTTTACTTGTTTTGTATAATATATACCAAGCGGTTAAAAAGTCAAGCTTCTCTCGGAAAATATTAAGAAAAACAACAAAACTGTGCTGTATGTGACGCCGGAAATCGATTGAATCCGGCGGAATATTATCTGCCGGAACTTGTGGTGCATTTCAAGATTGAAGCTATTGTTCAGAGGTCGATAAAACCGTCAAATTGCAGCGGAATGACCTGATTCCAGGTGTTTTCTGCGTGATCGAATCCGCCCGGACCATCGGCAGCGGCGGCAAACAGTGCAATCGGAATTCCTGCCGCATCAAAGAGCAGCTGCGGGCGTTCAAGTGAACCGAGTGTAACTGAATTTCCGTTATCCAGTTCAATCGTTCTTGAGTAAGCTTTTCCCTGAAACAGCCACTGGCTGCCATCGGTGGAAACAAAGTGCGCCCCGGCGTGTTTTTCTCCTGTGAGGTTGCCGGAAATATCTTTGGCAATCATTTCCAGATTTTCGCCATTATGCCAGACAAAGGGATCTTCAATGGCAAGATCGTGTATCGCCGGAGTGTCGCCCCGCAAATACGGTCCTGCCGGAGTTTCCGCCACTGCCAGA
The DNA here is from genome assembly GCA_045534015.1 of Victivallaceae bacterium. Classification (GTDB taxonomy): domain Bacteria; phylum Verrucomicrobiota; class Lentisphaeria; order Victivallales; family Victivallaceae; genus UBA1784. Next base: position 15,647 of record JAZSIZ010000060.1, read on the forward strand.
CCGGTATTTATACCGCCGCCGGGGATGTTGGAGCGGTAATAGAGAAAAATTCTGCCGCCCGGCAATACACAGGCGGCGGGATTGGTGACTATGGTGCAGTCAAATTTTTCCGGACGGGCTTCCAGAACCGGTTCCGGAAGAAATTCCCATGGACCGGCAGGGGATTTGCTCCGTGCCAGACCGATACGGATCTGATCGTAACATCTGAAAACCAGTGTGGTGTCTTCTTTTATCTTATCCGCCGGAGTGGCTTCGCCCTGATAGGTGGAAGCTATATAGTACATCAAGTACCCGCCTTTGTATTTGATCACCGTCGGATTGTGTGCCATCATGCCGTTCCATTTATCCGGATCGCCTGACGGCTGAAGTTTTTCAATAAAACGGTACGGACCATTGAGTGTTTCCGAAAAAGTGTGGATTATTTCAGAAAACAGCACATAACCGTAGAGCATCGGGTAATCTTTGCGCCAGCATGAGGCATAAAGGTGGTAACCTTTGCCGGGTTCTTCCACCGCCGAACCGCACCACACCCATTTATCCGCTTCCCGGTAGCCTCCTTGTGCCGGAGCAGGCAATAATCTGAAAGAGCTTTTCCGCATGAACCGTTTTCCTGTTTTATATGTAGTGAATGTTGACTGTAGAAATCTGCCGGGACTGTCTTTTTTTTTCAGTTCCGGCAGATTTCCCGGAGTTGCTGATTATTTCAGCACAGCAGAACCGGCAACCGGGATCACGCTGCCGTCTGCCGGATTGCATCCTGCGTCGACTGCATTGCAGCACGGAACTTTGATCGCCCGGTCGGAAAGGTTGCAGACAATGGTTTTTTTACCGTCATTTTTGATGCACTGATCAAATTTTCCGGCATCGCAGATAACAACCAGACGGCTGTTTTCATTTTCCACGATTGCCCCTTCAATATCCGACCAGCCGAAGACAAATCTCCATTCGCCGTGGTTGATCAATTCTCTGTTGGCATTGTACATATCGATGTAGTAACGGATGATCTGTTTTTCCGTATCGGTCAAACGGGTGAGATCCATTGACAGCATCGGAACCCCGAGCAGCATCGCCATCATGTGACGGGCGACATTTTCGGTGGTTTCGCCAAAGGGCCAGTAAGCCGGATCGGCGTGAGCAGGTCCGAGATTGCCGATGGAAAGACGGATTTCCACCATTCTGCCGAAGTTGCTCATCCAGTTGAAAGGCACATCACCGGCACGGAACTGGGTTCCGTATTTCAACATGCCGGGTATGGCGTAGCTCTGGCGGAATTCGATCAGTGCATCCGGATTATCCTCTTTCAATCCGCCGGTCAGATCGGCGATGAGTTTTTCCGTCGCCCGGGCATTGGGGGCATCGACATTGGGAGGAACAATATCAAGGAAGTCGATTTTCAAGCCGTCAAGTCCGTTATCTTTGGCAAGAGCGCGCAATTTTTTGACCAACGGAGCGAAATCAGCTTTGTTGACATCCATTTTATCATACCCCTCAATGGGGGTATTGTTGGTCATGCCCGGATTATTCTGGTAGAGTTTGGATTTGAATCCCCAGAGGTGCGGGGCGCACCAGACCATATATTTCATGCCGAGCGACTGGATACGTTTGACATGATTTTTGAAATCGGGGAATTTTTTCTCCGAAACATCCCAGTCGCCGATCATCTCATACCAGCTGACAATGGTCTGCGGAGAAACCCGTTTCATATCATCATAGCACCAGCCGTCATCGACGATCAAAGTGGTGAAGCCGAGGTCTTTGGCGATGGGACAGGTTTTTTCCACGAAGTCGGCAGTCACCGCACCGTGAACGGCATACCAGGTGCAGTAGACCGGATCGGTGGCAGCTGCCGGATAGGTGTAAGCGGGCAGAGCCAATGCTTTGCGCCAGTCGGCAACCGCATCCTGCCAATCAATGCTGCGGGCATCGAGGATAATGTCGAAAGAGCCGGTTTCTTCGCTTAAAGCGATGGTACAGGTAATGTCATAAGTTCCCTTTTCCTGATTGACTTCAAAACGGATACGGGTGTCATCCTGCAAATCGGTCGAGGCAAAAGTGCCCTTGTTGATTCCGGCGGTGTTGAATGCCGCTACGACCGGAATGTTTTTCTGCGCTCCGCTGTCGAGTTCCAGAACCCACGGCAGATTGCGTTTTTCCGGACCGGCAACCAGAGAATTGAGCCATACTTCATGGACATCGACCAGTGAGATGCTGGTGGTGATGACCACTTTGTCTGCTCCTTTTTCCGGGGTTGCGGAAATTCTGGTGTAATCTCCGGTTTTGGCAAATTCCTGCGTTGTGCCATTGGAGTAAGTAAATTTGATCATAGCATATACCCTTTCTTTTGGTTTACAGAATCTTTTTCAAAACTTTTTTCAAACCTTTGGCAATAAAGTAAAATCCCAGATCAGTTTGATGGATGCCGTCAACGGAAAATTCGTGCCAGTCTTTTCCGGCGATTTTGCCGCCGTTGATGAAATAAAGATTTTTGTCCCCAGCCTTGCGCAGACGGCGGATAAGTCCCTGCTGGAAGCGGACGGATGCCGCCTGTTTCGGAGCCTGTATTTCCGGAGAGCCGGATATGGGGATCTCTCTATTCATTCTGACACTGGACATGACCAGAATCGGAGTTTCCGGATTTTTCTTCCGGAGAATGCTGATGAAATTTTCCAGAGTCTCCCGTATGCCTTCAGCTTGAGCGTTGGGTTCATAATCCAGAATGAATGCTGCCGGATTTTCGATTTTTGTCAGATATTCAGCCACGACCGGTTCGCCTCTGCCGCTGCCGGAAAATCCGTAATTCAGCACCGGCTGATTGAAATATCTGGAAAGGATCGCTGTATAAGCCATCCCCGGGCGGGATGCACATCCTCCTTGCGTGATGCTGGTTCCGTAAACGATGATCGGCTGTTCACTGGCAAAGGGGGCAGGGGGGAGGATTTGGGCATCCTCATCGATGCCGATTTCCAGAGAAAGCACACCGCTGTACAACGGCATGTTGATGGTATAGTTTTCCATTTTACCGGATAATTCAAAGGTGTGCAGCGCACTGGTGTACTCATCGCTGCCGGCTTTACTGCGGCTGCCGCCGAGCATGGCAGCTTTACCCGGTTCGCCGATGTAGAGGTCAAAACCGCAGCCGCCGGTATCTGGCATGTGATCGGCGTGGCTGGATTCGTGCAGCTTTACTCTGATCCAGAGTCTTCTGGTGTTGCTGCGGAAATCCAGTCTGCCGCCTGAAGTATGATATGCCTGTACCTCAACTCCATGTGGCAAATCCTGCGTCAGCGGAAAACGGCGCAGAGTTTTTCCCGGTTCATGAAAGACAAATCCGGTCAGACGGATCGGGGGGGTATCAAAGGGGATGAATTTAAGCCCGTCCTGTGATTTATTCGGCACAGCCATTGCCGGATCGAATTTTGCGGCAGAATTATTCATGGTCATCTTTGCTCCATCTGTTTATCCGATTGCCGGAGTGAATATTTTACCATTTTCCAATTCACGTACGCTCAATGTTTCCCCGTCAAACCAACCGAATGTACGGATGAGTGTATTTTTCGGCAATGAGATCGAACCCGGATTGAAGATGGTTATACCGTTTGCCAGAACTTTATTCATCGCAATATGGGTATGCCCATGGGCGAGAATTGAACCGGCAGGCAGATCGGGCAGGTTGTTTTCATTCCACAGATGTCCGTGTGTGAGGAAAAATCTGTGCTTGCAGGCAAACAGTTCTGAATAATCCGCCATAATGGGGAAATTGAGCAGCATCTGATCCACTTCGGCATCGCAGTTGCCCCGGACGGCAAGGATCTGATCTTTCCGGGCGTTCAGCAGTTCCACAACTTCCGGCGGATTGTACAGATCCGGCACCCCGTTACGGGGACCGTGGTAGAGAATATCTCCGAGGATGACCAGCTGATCAGCCTGTAACGCATCCGCATGGGCAAGAGCTTTTCTTAAAGTAGCCGGCATTCCGTGGATGTCGGATATAAACATTATTTTCATTTCAGAATACTTCCCTGTTATATACTTCTTTATTCAGTTGTTCAAAAAAATCTGCCATGAATGCCGCTTTTTCGACAGCCATTTTTCTGCCTGCTGCTGAACGCATCCGGCGTGGAATATAGCGCAGTTTGACCAGATATTCCCGGTAAGCGGTATCTTCTTTGCTGTATGCTTTGGAATTGATCGCTTCATCTTCGGTGTTGTGCAGGCGGGCATTCACGTGACCGGCGAAAAGGAATGCTCTGCCGATTCCGACTGCTCCCAGAGAATCAAGTTTATCTGCATCAAAAACCAGATCTGCCTCCAGAGAAGACGGCTCATCATTGCTCCGGAAACGGTGGGTTCGTACCGCTTCGGAAACTGCCGTTGTCAAATTTTCCGGAAAACCGTTTTGCCGCATCAGCGGTATAAGCAGTTGTGCGCCGGTTTTTGCATGGCACACCAAACCTTTACCGGCACTTTCTTCCGGACGGGCTATATCATGGAGCAAAGCGGCGAGCATCACCACTTCTTTATCAGCTTCCGGATGAAACTTCAACAGAGCTTCAGCATTAGCCATCACCCGCAGAGTGTGGTCAAAATCGTGACAGCTTCCGGAGGTTGACAATCTTGCTTTTACATAAGCGTATAAATTTTCGTAATTGCCGTGGTATTCCATTCAGTTGATACTCCTGACCCAGATGAATCTGGCATCATCCATTCGAAGTGAAAGCTGGGTGTCCATGATCCTTATCCGGATAAGATCGCCGAATGGTGCGATCCCTTCCAGTTCCAGAACAGCCCCGGGAACGATTCCCATATCGGCGAATTTCTTGATTCCCCGCAAGTTTTCGGAAATATAGACGATTTCCGCCTGATGTTTTTTCTCCAGTTTGTCCAGAGACAGGAGATTTTTGCCCGGTTCCTGATTGATAGCAGGCATGGTCTCTGCCAGAAATGCCCGTAATCCGGCGCAATCTTCACGCTGTTCGACAGCTTCGATAAGAGCGGTCATCCGTGAAGTTACCGGTTCGGCAATGACATGTTCGATCCGGCAGGCGGTGGCATCGGCTTCAGCCGGATCGACCTTGAGCAGCTGTGAAAGAAAGCGGCACAATGCTTCGTGACGGCGGCGGATGACCGCTGCCCGGGCAGAGCCGGTATCGGTCAATCGGACCGGCGTGTGCGGACGGTAGATGATCAGCCCCCTTGCGGCAAGCGACTGGAGGGCATTGGTGACTGATGGCATGGAAACCCCCAGTTTCCCGGCTATATCCTTTGTATGTGCATGTTCATTTTCTTCGAGGATCTCTGCGATGGCTTCAAGATAATCTTCCAGACTGCTGGATATTGGCAAATGGTTTTTCGGCATACTGGTGTTCCTGTATTGGCAGAGCAGATTTTTTTGCTCCGCATTGCTGTTATAACTTAACAGTGTCTAATATACCATGCCGGAAAGCTTTTTGCAAGCCGTCAAAGCGGCATTATGCACAGCGGACGGGGCATTTTCATTACAAAACCATTGGGCGTGAGTGTTCCGGTGGTGTTGTCGAAGTCGAAATAGCGAACTTCATCGGAAAACTCATTGGCGGCGGCAAAGAAATTTTTCCCGATGAAATTGACATCCCGCGGACTGCTTCCTCCGGAAAGTGTCAGTGCCGCAGGAAAAAGTCCTCCCTTGCCGTCAAGCTCGACAGTTGCCAGTGAATCGAATCCCCGGTTTGTACAGATGATGAAATCCCTGCCGGCTGAAAAACGCAGAGCCGAGGCTTTGAAGGGTTTTTGCGCTCCCCGGGGAAGCAAATAGAGTTCTTCCTGCGGGAGCAGTCTGCCGTTATCCCAGTGAAAAGAGAGCAGACAGTTGCCCAGTTCTGTAATTACATAGACAATGGTGTTTTCCTCATCAAAGAGGATGTGGCGCGGACCGCATCCGGCTTCAAGCTCGTTGATTACCGGAGAATCGGCGTCTATACCGTTTTGCTCATCAAAGGCATAGCAGTATATACGGTCGTTGCCCAGATCGGCAACGGAGAGGAATTTTCCATCCGGAGAAAAGACGCAGCAGTGCGGGTGCGGCATCTCCTGACGGACTTTGTCCGGACCGGTGCCGTGATGCTGAATGATCCGGCTCCGGGCGGCGATTGAACCATCCGGAGCAAGGCGGTATTCGGAAAATGTGCCGGAAAAGTAGTTCGCTGAATAGAGAAAATTCCGGCAGGGGGAAGCTGTCAGATGGCAGGTCGATATGCCTCCGGATGGGACGATGTTCCCGAGCGGGGAAAGTTTGCCGTTTTCTGTGATGGCAAAAGCGGCAACTGCGTCAAATTCATCATTTTCACTGCAAGTTGCATAAAGGATTTCTTTTTTCTTATCAAACGCCAGATAACCGGCTCCGGTCAGCGGAACGGATGAGATTATTGATGGAGTACCGTTTTCAGACATCATGCAGGTGTGTATGCCGCCTTTTCCCGGAACCCTGTGAAATGAGGAAATAAAAAAAGTCTGTGTCATTGTGAAAATTCTCCATACATTTGAAATTATCGTCACTGTCAATGCAAAATAACCTGTCTTCGGAGTTTTTTCAAGGAGATAACGCGGTAAATATCATGTTTTTTATTGAAAAATTGAAGAAATCGGATTATATTATAACCCGTCGAGAAACAATTGTATTTCATGGGAGAGCAGAAAATCATGTTCAGACAGATGTTGAGCGGCAAGATCCATACCGCCAGAATCACCCGTTGTGTTGTGGATTATGAGGGAAGTTTGGAAATTGATCCGGAACTTTTGAAAGAAGCAAATATCATGCCGTATGAAAAGATTCTGGTCGCCAATCGCAACAATGGTTCCCGTCTGGAAACTTATGCAATTCCGGGGAAAGCCGGAAGCCGGGATTTCTGTTTGAATGGTCCTGCTGCAAAACTCGGCAATGTCGGTGATGTGGTCACGATCATGGCTTTTGCTGTGGTTGATGATGCCGGATGTGCAGCCCATCGCCCCACGGTCATCGTACTGGATGAGAATAATCAGATCGCCCATCGCCATAACTGATTTTTGCGGAAAAGTGCCATATGCATTGTGACACGTTGATCATGGTGAACAATCTGGATGTGTGCCGCTACTTTTACCGCCGCACACTCCGCCTCGGAGAACCGGTCATTGACAGTAATGATATTGCTGTGTTTATGACTGGTGACGGCAGCCGGGTTATCCTTGAAAGGAATCCCGGAAAATATCTTGAACATGGTTCAGCTGCCTGCCGTCTGGTTTTACACGTGGATAATGCTGAAGAATTTGCCGCATATCTGGAAGGCGAGGGCATAACGGTGGAGCCGGCTTTGTCTTTGCTTTTCAATAACTTCGGACGGATCTCCGACCCCGAGGGCAATGTGATTTTGTTGTGCAGCACCGGGGCATTGTGACCGGTTGCGGGCAAAGAGAATGCCGGATATTTCCGGATCATTGTGCGATGTCCCTGAAAAGTAAACCGGCACCGCCTGCCGGAATGATCTTTTTCTTTTTTGTTGTACAACAGACCATGCCGGGCGGATAAAAAAAGCGGACGGACAATGCCCGCCCGGAAAAACAGATGATTTTGCGGTGTGGTTTCAAAGCCCCACGATCTCCACATGCTCAATGAGTTTGTCTTCACCAATGTCATATGTTACAGTGCCGTTATATTTTGAGCCGTCACTTAAGGTTACAGTGTAGTTGTAAATGTTGTTCCCTGTGTGAGTGGCAGTGACATTGGAAATGGGTCTGTTGTCCCGGCTCTGTTTTTCCGACCTGACTTTTTCAGCGACATAAACTTCCAGCAGCCGGTCAATTTCCTCTCCTGAAATCTTCCAATAAATATCTTCGCCGTTATAAGTGGCATTTGCAATGACAGAAATTGTCTTGCCGCCGCATAAGAATGTTACATGGAGCATATAAAAATCTCCGTCGGAAGCGGTGATGTTGACATCGACAACCTTGGTTTTTTTCTCCCATGGGGCGGAACTTTGCTGTGAAAAATTACGCTCTATGGATGATTTGAATTTGCGTTCAATATCAGCTTCACTTTCCAGAAATTTTCCACAACCTCCGGAAAGTACCGCAGCAAGTGTAAATACTGCCATGATCGTTGTGAAAACTTTGCCGTTATTCAGTAAATTTTTTGCGGACATAGCTGCTCTCCTTTTTTATGCTTTTTTGTTATGGCTGTGAATAATATATACTTGAATACAGTAAAAAACAATATCGTAAAAAAAATTTTTACAGATTTTATTATTTTGCAGGGGCGGTGAAAATTATTTTTTTAAACTTGCATTTTCACCAAAGTGGTGTTATATTTTCCAAAATATATTTATACAATGCAGAAAGAAAACATGTCCGAAGAAGAAAAAGTACCTGTTGTCACCTATAATGAAGATGACATAAAAACCCTTTCACACCTTGAACATATCCGGTTGCGCCCGGGAATGTATATCGGGCGTCTGGGAAATGGTTCTCATCAGGATGACGGCATCTACATACTGCTCAAGGAAATCATCGATAATGCCATTGACGAATTCATAATGGGGTGCGGCAAGCGTATCGAAGTGACGGTGGATGTTGAATCCGGTAAAGTCACAGTCCGTGACTACGGACGCGGTATCCCGTTGGAAAAACTTGTCGATTGTGTTTCACTCATGAATACCGGTGGAAAATACAATTCAGATGCTTTTCAATACTCTATCGGAATGAATGGTGTGGGAACTAAAGCAGCCAATGCATTGTCGGTGTTTTTTAAGGCACGCAGTATCCGTGACGGTAAATTCCGTGAAGCAGAATTCTGCCGGGGAGAGATCACCGGGGATAAAAGCGGAGAAACTGAAGAGCGTAACGGTACTTATATTGAATTTATTCCCGATCCTGAAAAATTTCCGGATTACAAATTCAAACTGGACTACGTTGAAAAGCGTATCTGGATGTATGCATATTTGAATGTCGGATTGTATCTCTATCTCAATGGTGAAAAATATTATTCTGCCAAAGGGTTGAGTGATCTGCTGGAAACCGAGACCGGCGATGAGCGGCTTTATGACATCATTTACTTCCGCAGTAAACAATTGGAATTTGCGCTCACACACAGCGACAATTATGAGACCAATTACTCCTTTGTCAATGGTCAGTACACCAGTGACGGCGGTACTCATTTGTCCGCATTCAAGGAAGGGGTATTAAAGGGGATCAATGAGTATTCCGGCAAAAGTTTCAAAGCTGATGCCATCCGTGATGGCATGATCGGAGCAATTGCCGTAAAAGTCAAAGAACCGGTTTTTGAATCGCAGACCAAAAACAAACTGGGCAACACTGATGTACGCGGACCGATTGTTTCTGCAGTGAGTGCGGCTGTGGCGGATTTTCTGCACAAGCATAAAGAGACCGCCGAAGTGGTCATTGACAAGGTGAACCGCAACGAGCAGTTCCATAAACAGACTCAGGAAGCTAAAAAGAAGTTCAGGGAAACCGCCCAGAAGACCAGATTGCGCATCCCGAAACTCAAGGATTGCAAATACCATATCGGTGACAAATGGCCGAGAAAAGTCGAACCCAAGGAAACGATGATTTTCCTTACCGAGGGTGATTCTGCCGCCGGTTCTCTGGAAAAGAAGCGTGATGTGGATAATCAGGCTATATTCGCACTGCGTGGTAAACCGAAAAATGCTTATGGCGAAACGATCGAGATGATCTATAAAAATGAGGAACTGACCTTTCTCATGCAGGCGCTGGGCGTGGAAGATTCTACCGAGAATCTGCGTTATGACAAAATCATTCTCGCCACCGATGCTGATGTTGACGGACTGCATATCCGCAATCTGCTGTTGACATTCTTCCTTTCATTTTTCAGCGAACTGGTGCTTTCCGGACATCTTTATGTGTTGGAAACTCCGCTTTTCCGGGTAAAAAAGGGCAGGGATGTCTACTATTGTTATAATGAAGCAGAAAGAGACAGAACAGCCGCAAGTCTCGGCAAATGTGAAATAACCCGTTTCAAAGGTCTCGGTGAGATTTCTCCGGATGACTTCGGCGAATTCATCGGCGAAAACATGCGTCTGTCACCGGTCACTCTGGATAATATGCACGGCGTAAATGAGGTGCTTAAATTTTATATGGGTGACAACACCCCGGAGCGCAAAGAATATATCATGAACAATCTGGAGGTCGTGGACTATGAGTGATGAAAATGACATCCAGCTCAATGGCGGAGTGCTTCCGGAGGATAATGATTCAGCGGTTCTTGCCAAACACCGGCAGGGAACAAACGATTACTTCCGCAAGATGATCGACCGCAACTTTCTGGATTACGCCAGTTACGTTATCGGTTCGCGTGCGATACCCGATGTTGATGACGGATTGAAACCGGTGCAGCGGCGTATTTTGTGGGCTCTTTATCAGGTCTACGACGGGCGTACCCAGAAAGTGGCGAATATTGTCGGAAACACCATGCATTACCATCCGCACGGCGATGCTTCCATCGGGGATGCTCTGGTGGTGCTTGCCAATAAAGGCGGCGTGATCGAGAATCGTTTCCGTGACCGCAAGAGCGGACAGGAAAAAGTGGAATATCTCAACGTGCCTTACTTCATTATGAAGCAGGGTAACTTCGGCAACATCCTCACCGGCAGTCCGGCGGCGGCGGGCAGGTATACTGAATGCGGTCTGACCAAACTTGCCTATGAAACGATGTTCAATAACGACATTACCGCCTTTGTGCCCAACTACGACGGCAGAAAAGAAGAACCGGTGGTACTGCCTGCCAAATTGCCCAGTCTGCTCATGCTTGGCAGTGACGGTATCGCTGTCGGTATGTCAACCTGTGTGTTGCCGCACAACTTCAATGAGCTTATCGATGCGGAAATCGCAGTCCTTCAGGGGAGACCATTTGAACTTTATCCGGACTTTCAGCAGGGCGCACTGATGGATGTCCGTGAGTATGATGACGGCAACGGCAGAATTATCCTGCGGGCCAAAATCGATATTGAGGGCAGGGATCTGATCATCCGTGAAATACCGGCGACCTGTACATCTGAATCGCTGGTTTCATCCATTGAGCGTGCCGCAGAGAAAAACAAGATCCGTATTTCCAGTGTGGATGATTTTACAACTGACCATGTGGAAATAAGAGTTACTCCGACAAGAGGGTACACTCCGGAGCAGACCTTGCAGGGTTTGTACATGTATACAGATTGCTCCATTTCGCTATCTTCCCGGATCGTGGTGATCTGTGACCGCAAACCGGTGCAGATGAGCGTAAGTGAAGTATTGAAGCGTAATGTGGAAAAATTGGTCGGCTATCTCAAAGAGGAGCTGGAAATCGACCTTTCCCGGCAGAATGAATTGCGTCATGCCAAAACCCTTGCCCAGCTCTTTTTCGAGAACCGTATTTACAAAAAAATCGAGGAGTGCCGCAGTCAGGAGGAGGAGTATGCCGAAGTCCACGCCGGACTTAAGCCTTTCCGGAATCAGCTGCTGCGGGATGTTACCGATGCGGATATTGATAAACTTCTGGCTCTGCCGGTGCGCCGCATCGCCCGCTTTGACATCGAGAAGAACCAGCAGGAGTTGCGGGAAATCGATGAGAAAATCAAAGATATTCGTTACAAACTTGCCCATCTGATCAATTATACCATCGATGTTTTAAGCGATATTAAAAAGAAATACGGAGCATCTTTCCCGCGGAGAACCGAGATTGAAAAAATCGAACAGATCGACCGCAAAGCTGCAGCATTGAACAATATCAAAGTCGGCTGGGATCGCCGCAATGGTTATGTCGGTACCGGAATAAAGAGCGAAGACATGTTTGTCTGCAACGAGTATGACCGTCTGCTCAAGGTGGAAAAAAGCGGTCGGTACACGGTTATACCGATGGTGCCGGATAAACTTTTTGTGGGTAAACTTTATGATTTCCGCAAATATGATGCAGAAACGCAATTCGGTATAATTTACAAGGAAACCAAGAGCGGCAAATATTACGGAAAACGTTCCAGTATCGGCGGATTTATTCTGGAAAAAGAGTATAATCTCTGTCCGCCGGGATGCAAGCTTGAGCTTTTTACCCCCCGGGCTGATGCCATCTATTTATGGACCGAAGAAGACGGCAGAGGGAAAAGCTCCACCCGGGAAATCAATCTGATGGAGTTTCCCGTCCGTTCACCCAAGGCAAGAGGATTTCTTATCAGCAGTAAAAATATGACCAAAGTGGTGCATTCCCGCTATCTTACAGAAGAGGAGATCGCCGCCCTTTCCATTCCAGATGATCCGGAAGAGGATGTTGAAAATACGGTTGCTGATGAGGAAACTGCTGCGGAAACGGAAAATACCGCAGTGGAGGATAATTCTGAAACAGCCAGCGTGAAAAAACTTCCCATTCCCAAAGGTATTCTTGCAATTGTGGCGGCGGCAAAGGAATCTGCCCGTAAATCTTTATTGCAGGAGTGTTCGCCGGAAGCGGAAGAACCGGCAACTGAAAACATTGAGACCGAACCGGTTGCTGAAGAGGCCGTTGAGGCGGAAGCGGTTACTGAACCGGAAGTTGAGCCGGTGATTGAAGATAAGTGGGAACTTTCAGGGGACCCGGATGACATGCCCCGCCGCCGCAGGAATGTTAAAACTCTGCCGCCAGTAAACAAGCCGGAAATAAAGGATGATGATTTGGGAATAATCCAACCGGAATTCGGATTTTAATCGGTTCGTGAACAACAAATAAAGGAACTTGTATAATGGCATTTACCAAAGCTCAAAAGTCGTGGCTGGCTTATGATCCGGCTATTTCAGCGTATGCAATGATCGTGAGAACGGTGGTCGCTCCTATCTTTCTCACCTTTGCCGCAGGCTCTTATTTAGGCGAAGATAAATGTACCGAATACTGGGGGTATACTTGCAGCATTGCCGGATTGGTTGCCGGAGCGATCTCGGTTTTCTGCGGCCCATGGATCGATGCCAAACGGAAAAAGGTGCAGGCTGTGGCTCTTTTTACCATTCTCGGTGTGCTTTCCACGCTTGCCTATATTCCGTTGAACTATTTTAATGCCGGCAGTGCCGCCCCTTATATCGTCATGGGGATAAGTTTTGTCGGCATGCTCAGTTTTATGGGGTCCAACAGTTTCTACGATTCGCTGCTGGTCAGCATTACCGGGAAATCTGAACGTGATAAAGTTTCCAGCTGGGGGTTTGCTCTCGGTTACGGCGGTGCGCTGGTTTCGTTTCTGCTCTGTCTGCCATTGATGTTCATTGCTGATCAGAAGTTCTTTTTCCCCGGAGCGTTTCTGATTGCCGCATTGTGGTGGGCGGCAGGTTCTCTGCCGCTTTTCAAAAATGTGCGGGAGAAACATGATGGCGAAATGCAAAAGAGTGTGAATTTGAAAGACACTCTGAAATATATCTGGGAGAACAAGAATATTCTCATCTTTCTGGCTGCCTACTTCCTTTATATTGACGGAGTAGGTACGATTATGATGCAGGCTACTTTGATTGCCACATCGCTGAAAATAGATACGCTCTTTATCATGGTGACTATCCTTGCTCTGCAGATCATAGGTTTGCCTTTTACGCTGCTTTTCGGCAAACTGGCGGATCGTTTTTCTGCCAAGGCGATGATTTATGTTGCCATCGCAATTTATATAAGTATTGCGGTTATTGTCACAGTGATGTCCTTTTTGCATGATGCAGGCATCCGGGTGATCCTTTTCTATGTCGCCGCCGGATTGATCGGCACGGCACAGGGCGGTATCCAGTCTTTGAGCCGCTCTCTTTTCAGTAAGATCATTCCCCAGCACCGTGCGGCAGAACTTTTTGCCGTATATAATATTTTCGGGCGGTTCACTACGATCGTCGGACCGTTGCTGATGATTCCCATCGCTGTCCATGTCTGGGGCAAAGCTGAACTGGGTATTTCGTTGATGATCCTGCCCTTTATTTGCGGTGCTCTGCTTCTCAGTAAAGTGAAAGTTGCGGAAAATTGATCCTGTCCTATATTCTTAAACGCCTGTTGCTGGCTCTGTTTACGCTGCTGATAATTCTCTTTGTCAGCTACGTACTTTTGCGTTTGGCTCCCGGGGATCCGACCCGCAGTGACATGCTTTCCGGAGAGACCGGAACCATGAACAGTGAACAGAGTGTGTTGAAAGAAAACAATGCGCTGAAAGAAAAACTCAATCTGGATAAACCGGTGATGACCGGATTTGTTATTTGGTTGAAATCAGTGATCCTGCATGGGGATTTCGGCGAATCTGCCGCTGTTGAACCGGGGAGAAAAGTCACGGAGATGATCGGCGAAAGATTGCCATTGACAATTAAAATAAATGTGCTGGCAATTCTGGTTACTTATACTCTTGCCATATTTATCGGAGTTACAACAGCCGCCCGCGCCGGCAGCTTCTATGACCGGGCGGTGGAAGTACTGCTTTTTACCCTTTATTCACTGCCGGTGATGTGGGTCGGATTGCTGCTTCAGTCACTTTTGTGTGAAGGCGGTAAATATCCGCTGTTCCCATTGTCGGGCAATAGTCCGGATAACTCACTTTCTCTTCCGCTGTTTGAATATCTGTGGCAGGAGTTGCGCTATCTGGCTCTACCGGTGCTGTGCCTTTCCTATGCCGGATTGGCGGGGTTGTCCCGCTATACCCGGGGCAGTGTATTGCAGAATATAAGATCCGATTTTATCCGTACCGCCCATGCCAAAGGTCTTTATGGTCCGGTGGTATTGTGGAAACACGCATTCGGTAATGCGCTTATTACCATGATCACTCTTTTCAGCGGTCTGCTGCCTTCGCTGATTTCCGGCAGTGTACTGGTTGAATATATTTTCAATCTTCCCGGGATGGGAACGCTGTCTTTGCAGGCACTTTCCAGCCGGGACTATCCATTGCAGATGGCATTGTTTTCCTTTGCCGGAGCATTGACTTTGGCGGGGATTTTTATCTGTGACCTCTTATATATGGCAGCCGATCCCAGAATCAGGTTGACAAAACGGTAAAATGATGTTAGATTATAGTAAATGACAATTAAAAATTGAATACATAGAGAGATTTTGATTATGAAAAAGAAAAGTATTCTGTTACTGCCGTTGCTTCTTTTTTGCTGTTGCGGAGTATTTGCTGCGCAAACTCCCATGGAAACTTTTGACCGGTTGCGGTCTATGGCGATCAAAAAGGATGCCATATCCATGATCTCAATGGCAGAAGGTGATCTGCTCAATAAACTGCTTAATGGAGAGATCCCTAAAGATTTCCGGGATATGCTTTTTCATGCCACAGATGTTTTTGAAGATGCTTATGTGCGTATGCAGGATCCTAACAAAGCGGAGGTTTACGTATTTTACCGGCTTGAAAAGAAATCCGGCTTTGTCTGTCTGAAAATGAAAAATGACGGTGCCGGAAATTTCAAAGTAACCTCTTATGTCCTGCAGCAGCCGCCGGGAGCAGGAGTGTATTTGAATCGTTTCTTCAAAGCATTGAAAGCCAAACGAACCGATGAGCTCAAGGAATATTTGTCTGCAGAACTTTTTGATCGTTATCAGAAAGGAGGCATGCCCGGTTTTGCTGTCGATGCGCCATATTCCATCGTGCCTGGCAAAAAAGGCTCCGATAAGGTGGATTTTTCAGTCACCAGACGTGGGTTGAATGGTAAAATAACCTTGAAAAAATCCGGAATGGTATGGAAAATTTCTGCTGTTGATGAGATCCTCTGCGGAGTCCAGCCGATTGATGTGGTGGAGAAATTATGTGCATATTCCACTGTTTTTGTCAAGCACCAGCGGGCGTGGGTCCTTTATGTGTTTTCGCGTTATATAACAACTCTTAAACAATCTGAATCCGGAGTACAGGGGGCATCTGCTGCTGTCAAATTCATCCAGGAAACCCTCTCATTTCCCAGAAACGAAGAAGCTTTGAAAGAGGTGCTTCCGGATAATACCGATATTAAAAAGTTTTTGAAATTCACCGGAAACCGCTATCGGAAAGTTACTCCTGTTGCCATAGAAAGTGAATCTGAAAATGCTGCGGTGATCTATGTGCTTGCTGAACACCCCACTGATATCGAAAACATTTGTCTCTATGCTGTGCAGGTGCAGAAAAATAATGAGAGTTGGAAAATCAATACCGAATGGAATGAAAAGAAGGTGGTGAAAGTTATAACGCTCAAAGATATTGAGAACACGCTTGATGAAAAAGAGATGGAGGGCATTATTGACAAAGATGCCGCATTCCGGGGCGTTTATGAGCAGAAGATCAGTGAATATATGAGCAAAATGGACCGGGATGATGTTATTGCAGCTGCGGCAAGTATTTACGATATAACCGGACAGAAAATGTCCGGCGGCAAAATTGAAGTGACAGTAAAACTTGACGGAGCATACGGCGGAGAATTGATTTTTGAATTGATTTTTGACCGGGAGAAAGGCAGACCGATCATTACCGGAATCAATGCCGATAAGAGCTACAAGATGGAGCATGCGCCTTTGAATGTGGTCAAGCAGCTGCATTGCAATGTTTTTGAAGCAGGTAAAAAAGGCGATGATGAAGAAACTGAAAAGTTGCTTTCAGCCGATTATAAAGATACATTCTTTGAGGATATCGGAAAGTCCGGAGAATTCACTTACGAAGAAAAATCCATCCAGATGAAAAGCAGCGAATCAGACAGTGCCGAAGTAGAAGTGAAATATCTCCTCAAAGCAAAAAATGCAGATGCGCAGTCGGAAGATATTACCGCCAATTATACGTTTGTTCTGGAAAATCGCCGCTGGGTAATCTGTGATGTGGAACGCAAAGTGATCAAAAGAAAACCCGCAGCTCCTGCCGCAGAGGGGGATGGTGGTGAAAGCAGCTCGGCAGAAGAGGATAATTCTGCAGAAGAAGATTCCGGTGACAAAGAAAAGTCCGGAGACGAAGAAGAGTGACGCATAAAAAACGTTTCCGTTATCCGGAGCATCGGAGCAAGTTTTGGTGATATCTCCAATGTTGTGACGTCGGTATATCAAGTTATATGCGGCAAGAGCAGGGCGTGATATTGACCGTAATGCGTTGCCGCATGTTAGTTTTCTACAAAAATCGAGACAATAACAAGTTTTTATTCCGCCGTATATTGGAACTTGAAAGGTTCTGCATCATACAGGCTGATTTTTCCATCCTGATCAAAAGTGTAGCATTGGCGGATGAATGTGGTGTCATCATCGGAGTAGCTGTATTTGACCAGCATAACTTTGCCGTTTTCTACGAGAGCTTCCAGATTCTGTGCTTCAAACGCATTAAAGGTATATTTTTTCTGCTGATTTGAAACAAAGATCCCGACATCGGAAAGTCCGGCGAATCTGCCGTTCCACACTTTGATATTGACAAAGATGTAATCCGGCTTCTTATCTCCATTCAAATCAGCTTTGTAACATGCTGCCATGGTTTCGCAAAGCTCATCGGGCAGGGTGAAAATGAAGTTATCCACCCGCACTTTATGACTGTATTGAGCTTCAATATCGGGCAGGGCGGTTGCTTCGGTATTTTTTACGACACCATTGATAAATGTCATCTTCTGTGCCGGCAAAAATGGATAATTTAACTCGGTTGCATTGGTAAAAGGTTTATTTGCCGGACGCATCGGAAGTGCGGCGGCGGCAAGTGAACAGCACAGAACAGCACCGGAGAGAATAGTTTTCATCCGGGAAAAATTTATAAGATAAGATTTTGCAGCAGCCATAAAAAATTCTCCTTATTGTTTTAACTTGGTATTTTTGTTAACGTACACCGCACAAGTTGATTTTGCAACCGATATTCTGTGAATTTGCGATTTATTTAAAAAATCAGTATATAAAAAAGAACGCAGCACCCATCAGTGAGTGTTGCGTTTTTTGCAGGGGAATAGAATTTTATTTACTGAGTCTGTTTCCACCTTCGACCAAATAGTAAGAGGCGATAGGGGAACTGCCTCCGCAGTATACCGCATATTTTGCATCGGTTGCACTTGCCACAGGGGCAAGGATCTCATCCGGAGTGAAAGTTTGCACGTGTCCGGCAACAAACAGAAAATTTCCTTTTCCGGAGTGTTTGAAAAATGCACTGGCAAAATTGCCGGAGGTCGCGCCATACAAACAGGTGCGGTTGGCATGTTCCACTCCGCCGTTGTAAGAATCGGCTGCCAGAACCGTGGTCTGCGGGGTGCCGTGGGTTTTTGTGTACAATGTGCCATAATCCTGAAGTTTGAATAAAGGCATAACTCCGTAATCTGCTACTTTGTAACTGTAAGCATAATAAGCCCGCTTGCCGTCATTTTCCAAGCCGCAATGAAACACTTCCGGGGTAAGAGATTCCTGGTCATCCGCAGCTTTTATTGCATCTATGGATGGTCCGCCAACATACGGGGAAAGCAAAGCGATGGCACTGTAATTGTATTCTTTTATGGTACCTTGTTTATGAGTAAAGTAACCATCAAAGTCCCCGGCATACATTTGGGCGGCGTTGCCGATCTGCTTCTGATTGTTGATACAGCTTGCCGTTCTGCCGCGCTCACGGGCGGAGTTGAGGGCGGGCAGCAAAATTGCCGCCAGAATGGCGATAATTGCAATAACTACAAGGAGTTCGATAAGGGTGAATGATTTTTTCATGGTAATAGATTCCTTTATATCAATGTTTGCGGATTATCAGTGAACGGCTCCATACTTTATCTCCCTTGCCCATATTTCTTGCGAGGAAATAAAATTTTACGCTGACTGTGCGTGGATGCAGTTTTATTGTGC
The DNA here is from genome assembly GCA_045534015.1 of Victivallaceae bacterium. Taxonomy (GTDB): domain Bacteria; phylum Verrucomicrobiota; class Lentisphaeria; order Victivallales; family Victivallaceae; genus UBA1784. The sequence goes on from JAZSIZ010000060.1 coordinate 34,377, forward strand.
CGGAATAGCTTTGCCAATCAGTTCCCGGTTTGATTTGCACCGGGGTGAAGCGGATTCCTTTACCATTGGCATCAAATTCGTAGAAGCCGACATCAAATCTTCCGGCAGTCAATCTTTCCGGTTTTATTTCTGTGGTAAAAGAGAGCGTGCGGCAATTTTTCAGATTTTTGACCGGATACCATACATAACGCCACTGATTATTCGGACCATCGGTAAGCTGTAGAAATGTGCTTCCATCCGCAACTTTGATAAAGTTTTCTGCTTTGGCACCCCATCCGGAAGGACGGACAAAATTTACTTCATCGGTATTTTCCCGGATGTTATCCAAAGTGTTAAAATAAGCTGTTGCCGCTTGGAAAACTTCATATTCATTTCTGCCGCCGATCCACAAAGTATCATTGTCAACAAGTTTGATAAAACCATGCAGATGTGATGCCCCCGGAGAAAGTTTCGGGAAATCTCCGACCGTGCCGATCAGAATTTTTTTACCGGCAACCGGAAGTTTATCAGGAGTGACAATGGGCAGTTCCAGACGCTGCATCGAGCCATCCATAAATCCGGGTTCCCGATTGCGCAATTGCCCGAAACGCTTGATGCTGGCGGCGATAAATGGTCGGTAAACACTCATCATCAAGGCTGCATCATACGCTTTGCCGGATTGAGGAGCTACGACTACTGGTGTATTGGTGTCATCCATGAATTCAGTAAGAACCGGATTAGAAGAATCAAAATCACATATCGGAAGATAGGTTAAAACAGCCTGACCATTGGTGAAATAGCCGGATGCCGGCCCGAAAAATCCACGCATATCTTCTTTACGGCAGGCAAACGTTGTTATGTTATTTCCAGATAAGGTGACTTGATTTCCGTTGCGTGAAGCGGTGAAGTTTTCCGGATTACCGGAAAGTTTGACAGCCCGTAAAACGGCATAAGTGTGCGGTTCCAGAGTAATGGTAAAAATGGTTTCTCCGTTAATGATTTTCTGTTCCAGAGAGCCATTCTCCGGGATGAATCCATAAAAACCATCTCCAAGATAATGGTTTATTACCCGCAAGGTTGCGGTAGTTGCTGTACGTTCCGGATTGCTGATAGTGATGATGGTCTGTTCTCCTTCTCCGAAACGCCCCACCCAAAATTTTCCGGCATCTTTGACTGCGGGGATCACTTGGTATCCGGCCCGTTGAATAGTTCTCAGAATTTCAATTTCGCCAATGGGGATCGCTCCCACATTCCAACTTTTGGGAACTGCACCGATTTCAAGACATTTGAAATGGAGCAGTTTGGCTTGAGCGGCAGCGATTGCTGTGCGTTGCGATGCCGGTATGCGATACCATTTGATTGCAGTATTGGCTGTGTATGGTACGACACCCCAAAAGACGATCGGCTTTTTGCCGGCAGATAACCGCAACGGCAGAACCATATCAATATTCAACTCCGGAGAACCTTCCATCATGATAGCATCTGCATGGAATACAGTGAAAGGAGAAAATTCTGAAAGTGCCATATTAAATATACACCCCATTGCCTTGCCGTTACGGGTAAGAGTATGAATATACTCGGCAAACGGTATCGGCACAATTGTGTCAGAGGTGTATATATTGTTGTTATCATCAAATGTTCTGCCTCTGCCGTAAGCAAGTTGTGATGGTGTGTTGAATACACTGGTGCTGTTGGCCATATCAAAGGCAAAACCGCTGACCTCATAATTTTCCACAATCAGCCGCAGTTGTTCTTTCAGATAATCGAATATCGGTGAACCGGGAGCAAAGACACTTTTGGTTTTTCCTCTGTTTGTCGGAATACTCGGCAGTCCACTGGTACCTTGTACTGCTTCAGGATAGTTATTGGCCAAATTTTGATGGATATCACGTACAAGGATATAGAAAAACATTGCAGTATTTATGTTTCCATAACGCATTTCATCCCGGACAAAAGCATCAAAAATATCGCGGGTCACCCATGACGTATCTCTGACATCTTTGTAACGGCGTACCGGATTGGTATCACCCTGCCATCCGGCTCCGACTGCGTACCAGTTTCCGGATTCATACCATGGAGTATAGGTCCACTCCCAATCCATTCCATACTGTCTGGCACTGTGGGTCTGAAAAAGTCTGGTCATGTGCGACGAGCAGTGATCTCCGCCGACACCGTAGATTCTAGGATCAATATTTTCGATTGGAGAAAAATATTGAGGGAATGCCCGGTAATAAGCATCAACTGCATTTCTCCAGCCGAAATCAGGAGTAAATGGTGCACTCAAAACAGTAATTGTTTGCGGGTGATCTTTATCGACAACGATCCGGGTGTCCAGATCGATTGCACTGTCGGAATATTGCCGGTAAAGTGTGCTTAATTCTGAATCCGGAGAAAGAGATACCGCCCAACCGTTTTCATTATTGTAAGCCGCAGCCATGGGGAATGTTTCAAGCAACAAATCCCGGCAAATCGGCGTATCGGTGATTTGGTGTTCAGTGTTGCCATCCCAGAACATGGATGCTTGAAAAATCAATGTTTCCCGGAATTTTACTTTAAGTAAACGGTGAGAGGATCCGGAATCACTGAATGTAAACTTCCAACCGGATAGTGAGCCGTATTTGACCGCTTCAATTTTTACAGACAATGACCCATTTTGCCAAGTACCGTCGGCAACCGATTGTATAGGGAAAAGTTCTTTATTGTTTTGGGCATCGGTTATGGTCAGAAAACTTTGAGCCCGGAGGACTACTGAATAAAGCAGCAGTAATAAAATCGTGTAAAACTTATTCATTGGGGACCTCATAATTTTCTGTTTTTCCATCTGATAAGGTTAAAGTTAAAATATAGTCAACGCTTTGAGTGGGCAGAATGACTGTGAAATTCTGGCGGTCTGTTTTGCTTTGACGGAAATACTCCTGCCCATTTTTATCTTTGATAACGATTGATGACCAGTTATTGGTGTTGACAGTGATTTGCAGATTTGAAGCTGCCTGTCCAAAGTAGACATCGGTATAGTTTACCCATCCTTTATATCCACCGAAACATCCGCAGCGTATTGCATAAGTTTTGATTCCTTTGCCGGTCGGAGGGGTGAACTCCCGCGTATAAGTTGTCCATGTATCGGCATTTACTCCGGAAACCAGATCAGGATCTATGAATTTATCCAGAATTGCTTTGGCAGATCGGCCTTGGTGGGGGTATGCGAGAATGAAAAATGTTGTTTGACTTACCGGATAATGCCCTAATGGGCTACCGCCGTCATTGTATTCCGGACAACTTAACCATATATTGGCAAAAGTACGGTATGCTCTGATTTTTGCTCTGATGCAGTATCGCACCCCTTCTTGAACCTGAACCAGTTGAAGAAAATAACCGTATTTCTGTCCCGGTGATTCGATAACTATGCCGCCGATGTCACTGCGGAATGTGAATGCTGCTTTTGAGCAATTATCAAAATACCAATGTTGCGGCATTCCTTGAGTATTTTTTATTGAAAAATCTGCATTTTTTAATAAATTCGGAGCAAATATTCGTTCCATGGATATATTGGCTGCTCCGAGTGGTAGCATTATCGCCAGTAAAATCATTGATGCAAGCCGTTTCATTATCATAAAGACCTCCTTTGTTAATTGCAATAAATATACTACAAAAACAAGGATAAAAAAATAACAAAAACGGCAATGTTCAGGACAAAATCGGCAAATGTGTTTTTTAGTGCTGTTTCCAGTGGCGGGGCTGTTCATTCAGATATTTGCGGAAAAGTCTGGCAAAGTAACAGCTGTCTTTGAATCCTGCTTTTTCTGCTGCATCAGAAACGGAACAACCGTTGCGGAGAAATTCCCGGGCAGCTTCCAATCGCAACAGCAACAAATATTGCAGGGGAGTTTTGCCCAGAGATTTTTTGAAAGTCCGGGTAAAGGTCGATTGAGACATGCTGGCTCTTTTTGCCAGTTGAGCGATATTAAGCTCGTATCGGTAATTTTTCAACATATAATTTATCGTATCCTGAAACTTTTCCGGCAGCGGCAGGGGACGGGATTGGACATCCGGCGAATAGTGAGCCAGCAGCAGAGGTATGACCTGTAAAAACGCTCCGTATGCTGCCAGCAAAGCTCCTGGTGTTCGCTCTTTTTGCAAATTGTAAGCTGACAAAAGAATGGTTTTTACCGTTTCCAGTACAGGTTGGGGCAATTCGAATTTCGGATAAAATTTATGTTGATGGCAAAACGCCGGATCGATCCCGAACAAAGTCACATACCCCGGATGGTGACAGATACTGCGCACGGGAATATTCAATTGCTCAAAGTGGAAGATGATATTCATCAGCTCCACATTCTCTTCATTCCGGTAGCGGTGCAATCCTCCGGGCGGAATGACCAGTACATCGCCGGCGGAAATATTTTCTTCGCTGTAGTCGGTTTCGTAGGTGGCACTCCCGTTGAACATGATGGCGATTTCTGAAAATTCATGGGAATGAAATCCCAGATCACCACTGTACCCCGTATAATAAAGGTATACCGGCAATTGACCTTTTTGAAAAAATGTTGAATCTTTCAGTACTTTGCCCATTGCTATTTCCTCAATGCTGTTTTTCTACTATACTGCACAAAATCGGCAAATGCAAATTGTCCGGTTGACAAAACGGTAAATCAGCGGTATATTAGAGCAAATTTACAGGAAAGGAATTGAACATGTGTAAAGCTGTTGAATTATTTACAGCAGTTCCAAAAATGCACAATTGCGCTCAGGCTGTCGCTTCCGGGGCAGGGGATGAGGCTTTAAGTGATGCAATGAAACTTTGCGGCGGCGGTAAAGCTCCGCTTGGCAGATGCGGCGCACTTCACGCGGCTTTGGAATTGACTCCGGAATCTGTGCATGAAAAACTTATTGCAGATTTTTCTGCCGCTGCCGGAGCTGAAACCTGCCGGGAAATAAAGAACGCTGTTTCGCCGTTTCCCTGCGCAGAGTGTGTCAGACTTGGAGCGAAACTGGTTGAAAAATACCGCTGATACAACATGAAAATGCTGCTTCGGCGGCATCCGGAAAAATCATTATAGCAGTAAACCGATTCAAATCGCATGTCTGTTTTCTGTTATGACCATCTTGAAAGATGTGCAGCGTATCATCGGAACTGATGTTTTGATTTTTATGTGAAATGGTTGTCTGCAGCAATGTAACAAACGTTTTTCATGCTTGAAAAGTTTTGTCATGCAGTGTATATTATACACTGAAAACGCTTCCGAGGCAAAAGGTATGGTTCCTGATGCCGGGGGACGCAGTCGAAAATATTTTGCCGCACTTCCGGCATCTGCTTTGTCTGTTTCTCCCAGAAAAGAGGATGCAGAAATCAGCAGAGGTTTTTATGTACGATGTGATGTCTCCCCATGCCGTGGACTTTATTGATGACGGCGAAATACAGGCAACTCTCAAGTTCGCCGAAGAAAACAAAAATAATGCCGCTCTGGTCGATGAAATTCTTGCCAAAGCCAAAGAGGGCAAAGGTTTGAATCACCGTGAGGCAATGGTGCTGCTCGATTGTGAACTTGCCGATAAAAAACAGCAGATCCTCGATCTTGCCATGGAGATCAAACGCAAAAATTACGGCAACCGGATCGTGATGTTTGCACCTTTGTATCTTTCCAATTATTGCATAAACAGCTGTGTGTACTGCCCGTATCATGTGCAGAACCGTACAATTCCCCGGAAAAAACTTACGCAGGAAGAGATCCGCAATGAGGTGATCGCACTGCAGGATATGGGACACAAACGCCTTGCCCTGGAAACCGGTGAAGATCCGAAAAACAATCCGATCGAATATATCCTTGACAGTATCAAAACCATTTATTCGATCAAGCACAAAAACGGAGCCATCCGCCGGGTGAATGTCAACATCGCCGCCACTACGGTGGAAAATTACCGGAAACTCAAAGATGCCGGCATCGGTACATATATCCTCTTTCAGGAGACCTACAACAAAAAGAATTATGAAGCTCTCCACCCGGCGGGTCCTAAAAGTGATTATGCGTGGCACACAGAAGCTATGGATCGTGCCATGGATGGAGGCATCGATGATGTCGGCTGCGGCGTGCTTTACGGCTTGAGCACCTACCGTTACGACTTTGTGGGACAATTGATGCATGCCGAACACCTTGAAGCATACAAAGGTGTCGGACCGCACACCATCAGCGTTCCCCGGATCCGTCCGGCAGATGACATTGACGCCAGTAAATTCAGTAATGCCATTTCCGATGATATGTTTGAAAAGCTGGTAGCAGTGCTGCGTATTGCCGTACCTTACACCGGGATAATCGTTTCCACAAGGGAATCCAAAGCTGCCCGTGAGCGGGTTCTGAAAGTTGGAGTTTCCCAGATTTCCGGAGGTTCCCGAACCAGTGTCGGCGGTTACACCACCGAGGCCCGGCACGATGAAACGGCGCAATTTGATGTCAGCGACCTGCGGACTTTGGATGAAGTAATCAAATGGCTTTTGGAGCAGGGACACATTCCCAGTTTCTGTACGGCCTGTTACCGTGAAGGACGCACCGGCGACCGTTTTATGACTCTTGTAAAAAACGGTCAGATCGCCAACTGCTGTCACCCCAATGCCTTGATGACATTGAAAGAGTACATGGAAGATTACGCTTCACCGGCAACCAAAGAGATCGGCGACCGAATGATCGCGCAGGAGTTGCTCAATGTGCCGAATGAAAAAGTCCGTGCGATCGCCGAAGCAAATCTGAAAGATATTGTCAACGGGAAGCGGGATTTCCGTTTCTGAAAGAATTTTATCAATGGGAATATTCAAACTGCACGCTCCTTTTGAGCCTGCCGGAGATCAGCCGGAAGCTATCCGGCAGCTCCGGGAGAACTTGAAAAGCTCCCGAAGGTTTCAGACGCTTCATGGCGTAACCGGTTCGGGCAAGACTTATGTTCTTGCCCAGGCTATCGCTGAACAGGATCGTCCGGTGCTGGTTCTGTCGCACAATAAAACTCTTGCAGCCCAGCTTTACAGTGAATTCAAGAGTTTTTTTCCGGAAAATGCAGTTGAATATTTCATCAGTTATTACGATTATTATCTGCCGGAATCATACATTCCGCAGACCGACACCTATATTGCCAAGGATGCTTCGATCAACGAGGATATTGAAAAACTCCGTCTTTCCGCTACCGCCAGTCTGGTGGAAAGACGGGATGTCATTATTGTGGCAAGTGTTTCATGTATATACAGTTTGGGCGCACCGGAAGAGTTTAATGAAATGTGTGTCCGTCTGGATTCAGGAGATACCATCAACCGTGATGAATTGCTGCGCAGATTGATCGAAATCCAGTATAACCGTAATGATACCGCTCCGGGCAAGGGTGAATTCCGGGTGCGTGGTGATGTGGTGGATGTTTTTGAACCGCAGCGGGATGATTTTATCAGGATAAGTTTTTTTGACGATGCGATAGACCGGATGGAAAGACGCGATGCTTTGACCGGAAAATTGAAATCAGTTCTGCCGGAAGGCACACTTTTTCCATGTAAACATTTTGTGATGCCTCCGGATCGTATCGCATCGGCAGCAGAATCAATCCGTCAGGAAAAGCGAGAAAGGGTGAAGTTCTTTGAAGATCAGGGCTTGCTGGTCGAAGCCCAGCGGATTGATCAGCGCGTGGAATATGATCTGGAAATGATGCAGGAACTGGGCTATTGCAGTGGTATTGAAAATTATACCATGCATCTTTCCAATCGTCAGCCCGGTATGCGTCCATACTGTCTCTTTGACTTTTTCAAGGATGATTTTCTCACCATTGTCGATGAATCTCATGTGACATTGCCGCAGGTGCAGGCAATGTACAAAGCCGATCGTCAACGCAAGCAGACTCTGATTGATCACGGTTTCAGATTGCCGTCTGCTCTGGAAAACCGTCCGCTGCGTTTTGAGGAGTTTGAAGGGCTTACCGGTCAGACTATTTATGTTTCAGCCACTCCCGGGGAGATGGAAAAAGAGCGTTGCAGTGATATGGTTGAATTGATTGTCCGCCCGACCGGTCTGCTTGATCCGGAAATCGAAGTGCGTCCCCTGGAAGGGCAGTTGGACGATGTTATTGAAGAGATCCGCAAGGTTTCAGGTTCAGGCGGCAGAACTCTGGTTACAACCCTGACCAAGAAAAATGCTGAACGCCTTTCTGATTATCTCGGGGATATCGGAGTAAAAACCAGTTATCTGCACTCTGAAATGGACGCCCTTGAGCGGGTTCGGGTATTGAATAAACTGCGGGATGGCGATTTTGAGTGTCTGATCGGCATAAATCTGCTCCGGGAGGGTATCGACCTGCCGGAAGTGGCTCTGGTGGCGATACTTGATGCTGACAAAGTAGGCTTTCTGCGTTCCGAGCGGTCACTGGTGCAGACAGCGGGCAGGGCGGCACGCAACAAGGACGGCAGAGTGATTCTCTACGGGGATAATATTACTCCGGCAATGAAAGCTCTTATGGATGAAACTGCACGCCGCCGGAAAAAACAGCAGGCGTACAACGAAGCTCACGGCATTGTGCCGAAAACCGTTGTCAAAGAAAAACGGCAGACCATCAGTGAGATCATCGGCAGCAAGCCGCGCAATAAACGAGCCAAAATGCCTGATTTTGTCTGCAATACAGTTGATGATGGCAGCGGTGGAATTGTCGATTTCGACAAAATGAATATGAACAGCAAAGAAATGGCTGCTTTGATTGCCGAACTTACCGGCGAAATGCTTGCCGCCGCCGAAGCTCTGGAATTTGAACGTGCAGCAGATCTGCGCGATAAAATAAAAATGTTGTCGGGTGAAAATATCATATCAAAAAAGAAAGGGAAATGATTATGAGAACTCACGCAATGGGAGAAATGACGGTCAAGGAGATCCGGGAATATCTCAAAACCAACAAAACTATTATCGTACCTTACGGTGTTGTTGAGCAGCACGGTTATCACCTGCCGGTAAGTATGGATATCCACAATGCGGAAGTACCCGCTTATGTGCTGGCTGAAAAACTTGACTGCATTGTCGCTCCTCCTTTGAACTACTGTTTTTCCGGCGGACAATTGCCCGGTACGATCAATGTACGTCCCACCAGTTTTTGTGCAATGATGTGTGATATTGTGGAATCTCTTGCCAGTCAGGAGTTTGAAAATATTTTGATCTATCCCGGCCACGGCGGTTCAGAGAGTCTTGCCCAGTTGAAAGAGGCTCTGCGCATTTTGAAGTGGCTCAATGCTTCGCTGGAAAAGGTGATGATCATGATTCTGCGCCGCGGCGATCACTGGCAGCAGCCGCAGGATCCCCGGATGAGCGGAGGTGACTTCCATGCCGGAAGATCCGAAACTTCTCTGATGCTTGCTTACCGCAACAATCTGGTGCAGATGGAGAATCTGGAACTGGATGAAATGGAACTTGCCGAGCGTATGCGTCACGATCAGGATGCTTATCAGATCTGTACCACTTTGAGCGGTCAGGAGCAGGAGATCGCCACTACCCGTCAGCGGCCGGAAATCAAAGTAGGCGTGATGGGTTATCCCGAATTGGCTTCTGCAGAACTGGGCAGGGAATTTGTCGAAAAACCGATTGAGATCATGGCTGAAATGATCAAAAAAGCCATTGCTGATGCCGATGAAAACCGGCGCACCGGCAACCGTGTCGAGGTAAAATCCCCGGTGCTGGTGGTTGAAGAAGGTTCAGAAAAAGTCGCCATCAAAGCCTGAACATTTTTTGTTGATTTTTTCCTCCCGGGGATATATTGCCGGGGGGAATTTTTATTTGTAAATACTGTTGCGGTGTGCTATATTAAGCGGAGGTGTGTATAAATTTTTCAGGTAATTTCAGATGAATTTAAATACTGATACAGTAAAATCCAAATGCAAAGAAACATATCTCCGTCTGTGTGACAGCTCAAGGTGTGTGCAGAATTTTTACGATATTCCGTTCAGAGAAGTTCTGTTTCTTATTCTGATGTTTCTGGTCATGTTGATCATCAACTATCTTTTGATTGCACTGCATGGTTTTTCACTTTCATATTCCAAACAATTTCCGGAAATATCCTGTTTGTCAGGAGTATTCTGGTTGTTGTGGTTGTCTTTTATCGGATACTTTGCCTGTCGCCGCTGCCGGTGGTATCTTTTCGCCTTGGCAACGTGTCACTTTGCGGTGCTTTTTATCCTGCTGGCAATTTATTTCACCACCGGAACATTTTTTTGTGAATCGATTCTTTATCTGGTTTACGATACCACCTGGGAAGAGAGCAAAGGATTTTTTTCAGCTTATGTAAACTGGAAAAGTATTCTGATTCTGATCACCATTCTGGTAGCGTATTCCGGTTCAATGTTTTTTATTATGAAGCTGGGCAGGAGAAAGAAAAAATATTGCAAAGGAGACCTGGCCGCCTCTCTGACAATGTTACTTATATTCTTCTTTTCGTGGGTATTATGGCAGGGGGATGGTAATTTTATAGAAACGATCTGGCATGAACACCCATTTCATGGTATATATGATCATATCCGGACTTTTAACAAACATGCCGGGGAATTTATTGTGGAGATGCGCCACCGAACAGTACCGGATTATGTGGAATTGAATCCTGCTTTCGCCGGAAAACCGCCAATCGGAGTATTGGTTATCGGGGAATCTGCCATCCGTTCTCATCATTCCATTTACGGTTATGAGCGCAATACCACTCCTTCACTGCTTGCCAGAAAAGATGAGATTATCGCTTTCGAGGATACGATCGCAGTGCTTCCTATGACTATTACAGCTCTTAAATACTGGCTGACTGATATGACTTTGGAACACCGTCATCTGTCGTGGACGATTTTTGATGTGCTGAAAAAATCCGGTTACAAGGTGGATGTGATCACCAATCAGAATAAATCCGGCTGGGCTGATTCTCCTTTGCAGATGATTTTTGCCACCGCAGATTCCGTGACCTATATGCACGAGGAAAATTTCAGCGATCTGGCAGAAGACCGTAATGCTCAAATTTATGACGGAGCTTTACTGCCGCCATTTTCTGCATGGATTGTCAAGGCACAGCAGGATGTTCATACTCCGCAGCTGGCAGTGCTGCATCTTTTCGGCAGCCATGAGCCTTATGGTTCACGTTTCCCCGCTGAATATTCTCATGTTTTCATGAATGATACCACCAGGACAAAGCGTGTCAATGAATATGATTCATCTGTGTGGTATTCCGATATGATATTGGGAAAAATCCTTGCCGAACTGGAAAAATTGGATCGTCCGGCATATCTGATATATTTTTCCGATCACGGTTCAGTTTGCGAGCAATCTCAACTGCGCACTCCCGGTTCGGAGGAAAACTCGGCTTATGAAATACCGTTTTTGATTTGGACAAACCGCCACTACCGGGAACAGGTTCCTGAATTGGTGGAAAGAATGAAACTTCACCGTCAAGTTCCTTTGCAGGCAGACCGGGCGCACTTCGGGTTGCTGGAAATGATGGGGATTTCTTTTCGCAAAGATATCGGGAAATTTAATTTCCTATCAGATCGATATGTATTGCCGCCCCGTTTTATCCGGGAGGGAGAAGCACCTTATCGCCGAGAGCAGTGATCAGTGTCAGAGTTTTTCTGTAAAAACAGGAGCATCGTATGAAAGACCGCTGGAGTGGATTGGATATCTACCGTATTATTGCCATGGTGATGATAACGGCATTGCATGTAAATCATCAACATCTTGGCTTGATGGATAGATCCAGACCAATGGCAATTTTCTATATCGGTTATCTGGTGGAATACGCCTGCTTTGCCGGAGTGAATTGTTTTGCTATGCTTTCCGGATTTATCATGGGACGCAGCAATCCGGCGTATGACGGGAAATGGCTGAAAAAATTTTTTCTCTTCTGGTTGAAAATCGTTACCTGGGCAGTTGTGCTGTATCTTGGAGTGTTCTGTTATTCCAAAGGAACGTCAGGTTTTTCGCTTGAGCAGCTTGAATTGATACTGGTTCCATTGGATCCGGGCTGGTGGTATATTTGTGCCTACATGGGATTGCTGGTTGTATTGCCGGTAATCTCAAAAGGATTGAACAGCTGTTCACGTCGTGAATTGTTGATTCTGGCAATAATGCTGTTTGCTGTTTTTTCTGTATTGCCCATGATTTGTGAATCAGAAGGAGCCTGGGCTCTTGAATATGGTTATTCCACCATCTGGCTTGCTGTATGTTTTATTTTCGGAGCGACGATCAGGGAGTTTTACGATGATCTGATCCGCTTCAAATGGCTGAATGCAGTTGCGGTTGTGATCGTGTCGGGTTGCGTGTTGCTGCCGTGTTGCCTGCATCTTTTTTTGCCGGATGAGCGGCGTTTTATGAATTATACATCACCATTTTGCCTTTTGGAAGCTGCCGGATTGCTGGTGCTGTGCGCCCGGATCAAATTGAAACGGAACCGGGTAATTAAATGGGTGTCATTCGTCAGTATCAATTCGCTTGGGATATATCTTTTTCAGACATATTGCTATGTCTGGCAGAATTGTATTGTCAGGGAGTTCCCTCCGGGGTATTCTTTTGCCGGAACATTGTGGCGTCTGCTGACAACGGTAGTGTCGCTTTGCGCAGCAGGTGTGTTTTGTAATCTTGTTGTGGATAGAATATTTCGTCTTCTGCCATGGGATGGATGGCTGGATAAATGGTGCAAACATTGAATTGCTTCAGTCGCACAGCTCATTTGTCATAAGTTGTCTGTAATTGAAGCGGATTTTTTTCAATTTACATAGAACTGCATTTTTTTCCAGAATAAAATAAATATCATTGAAAAATACCTGTCCTGCCGAAAAAGTTTTCGGTGTGAGATATAGTAAAAAATGGTAAAAGTCACCCGAGCATGGAACTTTTTACCGCAAAAAATGGAAAATTTATTGCCCAAGGCATAAAAAATCCCCGCCTGTATTTGAGAATGTTTCAGGCAGGGGAAAGTTGTATTTCCGGTCAAGCCATCCCGAGCATTTTTGCGGCACGCTCCAATTCGGCAACGCTGGCATCCGGCAGATCGATTCCCTGTGCGTATGCTTTTGCTTCGGAAATGAATTCTATTTCCCCGGGATAATAGATCTTGCTCACACCATCGGCTTTGGGGGCATTGACCAATTCTTCAATAACCGATTCCATTCTGGCAGTAAAGTTTTCCAGACCGCCGAAAAATGCCGGATTGATGGTCAGGAAAAAGTGTCCGGTATCGGCATCCTGCCCCGGAATGGTGTTCCATGAATTTACTCCGGAAAGTATCCCCGCTCCGGCAAGGACTCCGGAAAGCATTTCCACCATCATCGCCAAACCGTAACCTTTGTGTCCGCCGAAAGGCAGCATGATCGCACCATTGTAGATCTCTTTGGGGTCAGTGGTCGGCTTGCCCTCTTTATCCAATATCCATCCTTCCGGGATCGGTTTGTTATCGGCGGCGGCAATGATCAGTTTGCCGCTGGCAACGACGCTCATGCAAATGTCAAAAAGAATCGCCCGGTATTTGCCAGCCGGAGCCGCGTATGCAAAAGGATTGTTGCCGATGCCGGCGGCAGAAGCACCGCTTACAGCAATGAGCGGGCAGGTGTTGCTCATTGAAAAACCGATGAGACCGGCTTCAGCACACTTCATAGCATAAAATCCTGCTGCCCCATAGTGATCGCTGTGATTGACCGTCGCTGCTGCCAATGGCATGGAAGCAGCTTTGGCGATCAGGCGTTCAGTTACTTCATAAGAGGCGGGAATGCCCAGACCTCCGGCGGCACTGGCACGGATGAAAGCCGGACCTTCATCAATAATTTTGATTTCGGCATCCGGAATAATGCCACCGCTTTTTATGCAATCAATGTAACGGGCAAGACGGATAACACCATGCGAATTGATTCCTCTGGCATCCGCACTGACCAGTGTTTCAGCTGTACGTTGCGCCGCCAATTCCGGTACATTTGCCTGCATCAAAAGTTTTTTGCAATCTTCGATAAGTTTGTCAACGGTAATGATCATTTTGAAATCTCCTGGTGAATACGTTCTCTTCCGTCAAATTTCCACGGCGGTGCGATGTGTCCCAGACGTGGAAACAGCGTAATATCTTTTTTTACTTTTAATTCCTGATAGGTCAGCCATACAGATACCGGCGGGCAGATGGCATCGATCATGCCGATACTCATGATCGTTTCACATTCGATACGGCTTGCCAGATTTATAATATCCACATAATCTGACGCAATCGCAATTGCCGGATCTTTTCTGTTATTTATACCGGGCCAGCCCGGGGCGCGGTTCACTTCTCCGGCTCCGTGATCGGCAAGCGCAGGGACATTGGCAATACACAACGTAACATCCTTGCTCAAGGCGGCTGCAGCAATTGCCTGCGCTCCGCCCTGACTGCGCCCGGAGACGATAATGGTTTTTCCATCCCATTCAGGGAGAGTTTTTACAAACTCTATGGCTCTGACGGTACGGAGGAACATATTTTTGAAATAGCTGTTTTCCCGGTCATTACGGTGGTTAAAAACATTACGGTCTGCCGGAGTCTTCCTGTTCAGCTGCTTGTAGAACTCTTTTGGCATACCGTTCTTTATGCCGTGGGCGTTGACATCGAAAACGATTGCTTTGTCTTTGTACTCCTCATGCACGGAAGAGCTTTTGAATCCGGCACCGTGAAAATAGATCACTGCAGGCAGACTTTTCGGAACGGCTTTTTGCGGAACGACCAGAAATCCGGTCACCGGAATGCCGGCAATGGAGTTTATTTCAACTTCTTCACAGCGGATTACATCATTCTGCCGGTAAAGTTTTCTTTCGACATTCATCGGAATGGCGGCAAGTTTTTTCAATTCATTATTCCAGAATTCATCAAAATCTGCCGGACGTTTTCTGGCTCTTTGCAATTTTTCCGGAGCAACAAAAACGCCATCTCCGTAACCGGCTGTCCTGGGCGGAGGAGATATTTCTTTGCCGTTGGCATCAATGTAAACTCCCGTGACCATTACATGAGCCGGAACAGCAGAAGCCATAGTTACTGTAAACTTTTCAACCGCATGTTCAGCGGTTTCTTTCTTTATTCCGTTGATCCACTTGAATATCCGGATTTTTGCCGCATTTTCAGGCGCTGCTGCCGGTGTAACGGTGAAAGTTACTGTTTCTTTGCATTTTACCGGATCTCCATTTATTCCGGAGGTAATGACCAGCGGCATAGGCGGAACATTGCCCAGTTCTTTGCCCTCGGAAGTATATGCCGGTTTGTCAGCCGCCGTTGCAAAAACAACGGACAGTAACAAAAAGAGCAACAAAAAAATTTTTTTCATATCATTTTACTCCGTTCATAATACAGAAGACCACTTCAATTATTTCTGAAAATCATAAAAACAGCAGCATTATTGCCGTTGTATTCAGTTAATATACCACAAAAACGGCACTTTTACAAATAATATGCAAAAATGCCGATTGCAAAAAAAATTTTTTTCACAACTTTGGAGTTTACTGTTTCTGATAACGGATTATCCGTGCGGTGCGCGGCTGTGCCAACCGCAAGGTCAAACCTTTTTCCAGAAGTTCCCGCCCGGTTATTTTCAGCGGGGCAAAGGTGTTGTCCATATCCCACACTTTGTATGAAACTTCCGGATCAAGAGCTTTGAATTTGATCACGCTTTCAACGACCGGACTGTTTTCGGTGCGGAATACCAGCATCATGCCGTCACCGGTTTCCGGAGCATCATATTGAAAAGCTGTCCACAAAGCGACTGCTTTGCCCTGCGGTTCAAGCACCGGATAGAAGTCTTTGGTGAAAAAGTGCTGGATCTCTTTGTACTGGGCAAGCTGTTCATTCAGCCATTCGTAAGGATAACCATTGTCAACATCATTGGCAGCATTGTAAAGACAGCGCACTGCCATGGTACTGCTCATCACCGAGCGGAACAAATAGGTGTCCGGGGCAAAGCGTTTCTGCAGACCGGCACCGAATATCGGCCAGAAACGGGCAAGACCATTGATGTGGGTCAGCGAGTAATCTGCATCAAACTCCATTTCGCACATCATATCGCTGTATGCCAGAGGATAACTGTAACGGAGCAATTCAGGATCAAGCCGTCTGCCGCCGGAAGCACAGTTGTCGATTTTCAACTTGGGATGTTTTTTGCGCAGCTCACGCCACAATTTATACAAGCCTGCCATAAATTTGATTTCCGTTATTCCGGTTCTGCCCGGCGGATCGGCTTTGCGCCAGTAGGGTAGCGGTTCAAAGTTGAAGTCCTCCCTGAACCAGTCGATTTGATTGCGCTCAATGATCGAAGAAAGTTTATTGAAACACCACTGCCATGCCTCCGGATGACCGAGATTCAGCAGAGTTTCATATTCTCCGTCAAGGAAAATCAGATATTCCGGATGCTGTTTGGCGATATTGCGGTCTTTGATCACCCGTTCCGGTTCAAACCATACGAGAAAATCTTTGCCGTGCCGGTGGGCTGCGGCGGAAATGTTTTTCATTTCCTCCGGGAAATTTTCCGGATCAAAATCCCAGTCCCCCACATTTTTCCGCCAGGTGTCAGTTGCTTCATCTCCGTTGTCACTGTTTTCGGCGTACCATCCGGCATCGATCCAGAAAATGTCAAAAGGCACTTTCATTTTGACCAGATGCTCCAGGCGGCGCAAATGTTCTTTTTCTCCCATACCGCCCCAGTGCATCGCTGAAATCGGCAGCTTGGGCATTTTGCCGTTGACCCGGGGCGTAAGATGTGACATTACAAATCTGCGCCACAAATTGATCGCCGCTTCATTGCCGCCGGCTGAATTGTACTGCAGAAAGGAAGAAGGTATTTCAACAGATTCTCCCGGAGTAAGATAAAGGTCAAGATACTCCATCCCGGCGACCAACTCTCTGCCGCTGGCAAAATTACGGACATCTGAAAACCATTGTCCGCTCCAGCCGACCACCAGCCGCAAATTTTCTTCATCATTGCCGATATCCACCACCGGCAGGAAACTTTCTGATGATCTGCCGTTGATACAGCGGCTCTGCACGACGGCATTATCCGGTAATTCATCCCGCACCGGAATAAAAGAGTTGCGGAAAGAATTTGCACCGCCGCCGGGAAGATGGAAGGAACCGAGCAGACGTTTTACATTCAGCGGCGTGAAGTGGGGTATCGTTTCCGGATAAAGGATCACCGAGGCTGAACGGACTTTTCGCAGCTGTTTGGAGTTTTCTTTTGTGGTATTGGTAAAGGTGGTGTGCCACTCCCAGACCGGAAAATCGTGAAACGCTTTGAGTTTCACCTCTGCGATCATGCCATCCATATTGCAGCTGTAAGTGTGCAAAGTGTGATCGGCAAATTTTTCTTCTGCATGGGTGATCCCCTTCCGGGTGAACCATTGCTGTGCCGGAATGCCGTCATATTCAAAATCAATGGGCATTTTATTCAGAATTCCCGGTTGACCTATTTTTATGATCCTGCCGTCAGCGGTGGTCGCTTCGATATTTGCCCAGTTGGCAAAGTGGTTGGATAATTTTCCTTCAATGTCGACATGCAGTTCCAGTGAATCCAGATGGGGCAGATCAAGGTCAAAAATGTGGACATCATCGACGGTCAGCGGTGCAGAGGCGGCAAGTTCTTTGCCGTTGCCGTGGATCGAAAAACGCATGGGACAAACATAACGTTTGCTGTTGCGGGTGTAACGGCAGTCTTCCATGCCCGCCACTGCCCGGATGTGGACGACCGGATGGGAGAAGGCAACTTTTATCACACTGGCGGCGTGAGTACCAAAGCCGTATTCATACTCTTTGCCGGCGATTTTCAGCGGAGTGCCGAAGATACCTTTCCCGTGTATCAATTCCCGGTTGCCCTGATGGTAAGCAGTGACTGCAGCATAAGGCTGGTGCAGCATCCCCGCACCGGCAGACATCTGCCGGATATTATTATCCATCATTTGCTCAACTCCTTTTTTTTTACATTTTCCCCGGCTGAATTTTTTGCCGGAGTTGTTTTTGCTTCCCAGATGATATTTTTGATCTCCGTTTGGTGGCTGCTTTCTCCGGCACTCCAGTTGACCAGTATTTGCAGCTGGATAAATTGCACTCCGGGCCACCATTTGCCTTTTTCCGGCACTAAAGAGCGACCGCTGACGGTAACCGTATAGACCTCTTCATCCTTAACTTCGGCATGGTGAAGATTGTAATATCCACCGCCTTTGCTTTGCCGGATAACAGTTCCGGCGGGCAGATCAACGGGGGAGGGGGAGTTCAATTCAATCACCCATTTGCCATCTTTGAAAGATATGGATCGGGCAAAAGTTTTCAGCGTAGTGCGATTGGGCAAGTCAGATAAATCATACTTGGCGTTGACGTGAATTTCTCCACGGTTTTTCAAATCCCATTTTTCCGCATTTTTTACCGTCAGAAATTTATCTCCTTTTTTCAGCGGCATTATCAGTTCTGTTTCACTTCCGGCAACCGCATTTACGGCATTGGCAGGGATCCACCGTTTGTTTTTATCCAGCGGATGAGCGCAAATATAGATGGTGGAGTTTTTATTTCCGGCAAGCTGTTTTGCTGTCAGGGTTATGGTGTAAGTTTTTTCCGGATCGATGGGAATGATGTTTTTGCTGCGCATTTCAGCTTTGCCGGTCGAGATGAATGCTCCATCGGCAAAGATCGTGTTGGATGCAAGTTTCCACGCCTGCGGAGTGTTGTAGATCAACGTTTCCGGGGCTTTGCCCTGCATCGCTTTTTCTCCGGGAGTAAGCGGTTTAAGATATTTTTCACCTTTTTTCAGCAGCTTGATCGCAGGATATGAGAGAACCGCATCCACCGGCATATCATATCTCTGCCAGAAAAGCGTCTGCCGGTTGTTTTTGGTGATGAAATAGTAACGCAGCATATTCAGGCGGATGCTTTCCGGAGTTTTATCATATCCCAGAAGTGAAAACGGTATTGTCACCATCATGCTCCAGCCGTTGGCATTATATTTGATCGGGACATCAAAAAATCCTTCCCAGCTGCCGTCTTTTTCCAGCTTGTCCATGATTACCCCTTTGGCATTGACCATCAGCTGAATACGTTTGTTTTGAGCATTGCCGATGAGAAATTCCATCATATTGCCGCCGGTCCACGTATCTCTTTTTGCCGACGGGGCAAAAACTTTGTCGCCGGGAACGCTGTCAAAACATCTTACACCCACATAAAGATTCTGGTCATCGTGAAGCATTCTCACTTCTGTTCTGACCTTGGCAGTGCCGGAAATATAAGGGGTGAAAACATCGTTCAACTCCGTGTCTTTCCACGCTCCGGTTTTGAAATCCGGATCAAATTCCGGAGTTTTTTCACAATATGCCGCCTGAAGTTTGGCAGTTTCACATTTGATCATCCGTTCAAATGAGGCAGTGAGGCGAGCCAGCATGATTCTGGCATTGGGGTGCATTTTCTTGGTGGCGGCTTTCTGCAGTAAAGTACGCAGTTTATTTTCCAGACCTGGATCATAGATCACCGCTTTTGCCCATGAACCGTAAGGACTTTCGTGCCAGTTGGAAACTCCCGGACTTTTCTTCCATGCGTTCTCAAGAATGGCGTAATATTCGCTGATTTCTTTTGCGGCATCACCATAGACCCGCTGGAAAAATATCTGGCGGTAATATTCCACCCCCTTATACGGATCCCATGAAGCATTGCACAAAACCCAGAAGTAAGGCATATTCTGATCCCAGATATGGGGGCCTTGAGAATGCACAAAGCTTCTGCCGTTTGAATCATTGATCATCTCTGACATGGTGCGTCTTACATTATATTTTGAGTTGACAAACTGCCAGTCGGCAATGGCTATGGCATCCATGGGGCGGGGGAATTCAGCGACCAGACCGTAGTATTCCCGCCAGCACAGATCACTCCCGGTTTTGCTCCAATTCAGGAACTTATCAAATGATTCTTTATTTTTTGGATGGGTGATCGGATATTTTGAATCCCGGAAGATCGGGGCGAAATTGACCTGGATTATCGGGTGGACATCACATGACGGAGCCGCCTCCGTCTGATAATAGGCATTGGTTTTGATTTTTTTATCCGGATAACGTTTGTGCAGTTCCGCCGCGATCCGGTTGAGCCACATGAAAAATTGTGTGGAGCGGTAATTTTTATCTTTGATGGTAATGACTTTGCCATTGGCAAGTTTTATCGGGGCGGTACAGCCGGGGCATTCACAGGAATCAAAAGTATCTTCCAAAACCACACCGAAAACATCATAATCTTTTTTGTGTTCTTCCACTTTTTCCAGAAAATTTTTCAGCCACTCCTTGAAACACTCTTCATTGGATAAACACAATCCGGTTTGCAAGTGCCCATTTTCTGACGGACGTTTGCGTCTGCCGTTGATCAGGTTGTAAAATTCCGGGTGTTTGTCATAATACTTTTTTTCCGGCATGTAATAGCCCACGATATTATGATGACCATTGAATATGAAAAATTGGTCAAAATGGTGGCGATTCAGCTTGCCGTTGACGGTGTTATAGGTGCTGAATGAAGAGTTGTTGCGTACTTGCCACAATTCAGTGGCAGGAACAAATAGATTGCTGTATTGGAATCCCCGCTGGGTGAATTTAGGAACTGAAATGAAATCAGTTTCAGTAAATACCAATGTGGGATTTTTCGTGAAAATCATACCGAATTTCACATCCGGTCTTGCCCAGATAATGTCGGTGTTGTTAAAAAGCAGAGCGTGTACGCCACGGATCAATCCGGTTCCCCGTGTAGCGGCAATGGTGATGGTCTTGCCTTTGGCGCGGATGGCGAAACCATCTGTATTACCGATAGCGGCAAGATCGTGTTCCATGCCGGCAGGATTCAGAGCAAGTACGATTTGGACACAGCCGTTTTTACCAGGCGGTACGATGGGCAGAGTCGCTCCGGAAATCTCTTTGATCCATAATTGGAGTTCTTCAGCTGCGAAATCAGCAGCATCACCGGCATTGGCAGGCAGCACGATAACAGCTTTTGCCTTGCCGTTGCTGGTGATCATGATGCCGTTTGCAAGGAGTGTTATGCCGGAAAACAGGCACAAAAACAGCACGCATAACTTTTTCATGGTTTTCTCCTGATATGTAATTTATTCTTCGATAATGGAAATGTCTGTTATTTTCACCGTATTGTCTTTGGCATCCTGATTCCAGTTGACCAGCAGTATCAGCTGAGTGTATTCCACGCCTTTCCACCATTTGCCAGCCTGGGGCGGAGCGGCATTGCCCTGAAGCGAGGCATTGAAGTTGTGGGTCGTGAAAATGTATTTTGCACCCACATGGAAGTATCCGCCGCTGTTTGCCTGACGGATGGTCAAACCGGCTGGCAGAGAAACTTTTACCGGTTTATCCAATTCAATTTTCCACACATTGCCATCCTGCTGGATTTTTACCGGATTGCTGTTGAGATTCAAAGCGTTGGGCAAATCAGACAAATCAGCTTTGGCATTGTAGTGGATCCCGCCTTTGTGAGAAAGTTTCCACTTTGAGGCATCTTTGATAAAGATCACTTTGTCGCCGGATTTTACCGGAGCAGTCAATTGTGTTTCTGTTCCGGTAACAGGGCTTACGGTATTGGCAGAAATCCAGCGGCGGCTGCCATCCAATGGATTCAACACCACATATACCAGCGATGGTTTGGTGCCGGAAGTTCGGGCGACCGTGACCTTGACGGTATATTTCTTTGCCGGATCGACGGGGAAGACTTTGCGGCAATTGAGCTGAGCCTTGCCGGTAACGGTGATCGCTCCATCGGCAAAGGTGACATTTTGCCGGGGATGCCAGTTCTTTGCATCCATATAGTCAAATTCAGCGGCATTGACCGTAAGGCACACAGCGGCAAAGATCAGGGAAGAAAAAATTTTTTTCATCTTGTTCAGCCTTTCTTAAAATCAGGGTTTTGCCCATTCTGCCAGTTTGTGGGTGGTGTTTTCCTGATGCGGATTGAGGTATTTGTATCTGAAACTGCTGCTGATCGTGCCGGTATCATCGGCAATTTCAGAGATCGCCGCATCGGAAACGTGACCGCCGAGATGGATCATATTCATCCTTTCATTGTGGGTCGCGCGCAACTTGATGGTGTTATCATTGCCGTTGGCTTTGGGATAAACTTTATTGGTATAGCGGAAGAAATAAGGCTGGCTGGAGGTTGAACCCGGATGGATCTCTTTATTGGTGCCGTCAACCGCAAATGCCAGATCATTGCCATTGACAAAGCTGAGGAAATTGTTTACTTTGAATTGAGTATTGGAGTAACCGGAACTGCTCATATCGTGATAATAGCCGAATGCTCCGGTGTAATGGGTGTAGCTCATGGATGCCGCGATCTTGCCGCGGAACTCATTGGGATTGCTGTAAAGAGTCGTATCTACGGCTGAACCGCCGGGACAGGCAAGAAATTCACATGCACCGGTGATTTTGTAGATCTCTGAATACCAGGTCGCTTTGTCATCACCGTAACGGAGCAGGGTGCTCAAGGCATAACCATCGTAAGCATCAATGTAAAACTGATGCCCCAAACCGATTTGTTTAAGGTTGTTCTTGCAGCTGGCACTGCGTCCGCGCTCCCTTGCACTGTTGAGTGCCGGAAGCAGGATAGCCGCCAGAATAGCGATGATAGCGATCACGACCAGCAGCTCGATCAGGGTGAATGATTTTCTCGGAGAAGTTGAATCGGTGAAATACTTTTTCATGGTAGCACTCCTTTTTTTAGGTGGGTTGTTTTATTTTTGTTCACTTTCGAGATAGTCAAGATAACGGTCATAAAGGCCGTGGGCTCCGGCGTAGATGCTGTTGGGGCTCATAAAGTGGGAAAATTCAAAGGTCATGGCATTTTTTATTCCTGCGGCTTCGGCGGCACGGAGTTTGTAAAGCATCTTTTCCCATTTTATCGGCAGGAAGCGGATCGGCATATCCCGGTCGAAACTTTCACAGTTTGTCCAGCACTCCATTCCGAATTCTTCAATTATCCGGCGATTGATTTCCAGATATTTCTGCAATTCAAAAATATCCACATGACCATCCTGAAATGCCACAATATCCACCGCTCCGCGCAACTCGGAAAGGATGGTGCGCCACTCTTTTTCGTGAGCTTCCGGGGTGATGCTCGCATTGCCGGTGGCAGCTTCCGGATTCCACTCGTTGCCCTCTTTGATGCCTTTGATAAATGGGGAGATCACTACCGGCAAGCCGCCGGAAAGTTCTTTGCAGTATTTGCCCAATCCGGCATAAAGACCGATGATATTTCCGGATTTAACACTGATTTCATGGCAGATGTACCATCCGGCAAAGGCTTTTCTGGAGCCGTATTTCTGCCACGCTTCAAGGGCGGTGCCTTTATTCAATTCGATCTCCTTTTCCCACATCCCGTTGGAAGAATAGTAGCGGCTGTGGTAAAGACCGAGGAAGAAACGCATATCATATTTTTCAGCCAGCCGGAGAAAGATATCCAGCAGATCGGTTTCCGGCATCGCTGTGCCGGCATTACGGTGCAGATATTCGCAGGGCCACGCTGTCCATCTTGCCAGACCGCTGCGGATCATGATCACGGTGTTTATACCGGCTGCTTTCATGGCGGCAAAATCGCGATCCCACTCTTTTTCTCCCCAATTCTGATGGGGAATATCCCAACTTATCTCATCGATAAAAGTAGCTGTTATTTTAAGCATATTAACATCCTTATGATATTGTTTGCAATTTTAATATATCCATCATGAGTAATGATTCAAATGCTGTTGAAATTTTCTTGCGCACAGTTTGCGCACAAAAATGATTCATCACTTATTATAAGTTGTTTTCAGGTGATAAATCTTTATATCCTTTGCAATTTGCTCTGCCGAATATTCTTCTGCCGGGAAGAATATTATTTCCCGCATTTTTCCGGGCAGCAAAGTAAAATTGTTGTCAGAAAAAATCCCTTTGTACCCGGGGAGATCAAGCGCTGTAAAGAGTGCCGTACCGGATGCAGAAAGAGTGATGACAAATTCATTGCCCCGCCGGATGATTTCAGTTTTGATCTTTGTTTCCGGCAGAATCATATCTTTGAAAGGGGCAAAAAATACGCTGTTGCGGTGGTAGAATCTGCCGCCATCAGGAGTGGTGACCTCAAGATATATTTCCAGAAAATGTTCTTGGGGATCTATGGCAAATTTATGTTGACAATCTTTGATGATCTGCAAACATTGCCCTTGGGACAGATGGCGCGTATCGGTTCGTTTTTCCAGAAGTTCTCCGGAAATGTGCCTTTTTTCCACTGTGAGCATGGCTTGACACTCTTGGATAAGATCGCTGGTTATGTAAAGCGGGTAGTGGTTGTTTTCATCCTTATACACCGCAGAAATCACCGGGGCATAGAAACGTTTGGCTTCATAATTGAGCAGTTTCCACTTGCCGCCGTATTCGATGCTTGACCATGATGCCACCGGCCAGTTGTCGTTGAATTGCCAGAAGATCGTCCCCATACAGCGGGGTCTCAAAGTGCGCCAGAACTCCACCCCGGTTTTGATTGCCAGAGCCTGCTGCACCTGGGAAAGATAGAGGAAGTTTTCCAACCCTTCCGGCTGACGGAAATATTTGGCGAACATGTCGATGATCGGCTGATTGCCCAGCCGGTGCTTCTGATGCCAGGAAATCGCCGGAGAATGGATTTCCAGCTGATCATCAGGACAGAAAAGTTTTACGGTATCCAATGACGGAAACGATTGATAACCGAATTCCGAACAGAAACGGGGCTTGATCGAGTAATAAGCGGAAAATTCTTTGCCGCCATGCCAAACCTCCCAGTAGTGCATATCTCCGTGCCGGTCTTCATGCCAGTTGTCAGTGGTACTGCCGGGACCTCCGCAGGGTGAACTCGGCCAGAAAACCCTTTCCGGGTCAAGTGCAGCAGCTTTGGATGCCAGAAAATCATTGAGTCTTTTATACTGGATAAGCCACTGCTCTTTTTGTTCCGGTGTTCTGGTGAAGCATCCGCTGCACTCATTGTCGCCGCACCAGATTGCCAGCGAAGCGTGATGGCGCAAACGGCGTATCTGATACTCCAATTCTGAATCGACTCCGGCAAGGAATTCATCATCCGATGGATATTCGGAAACCGAGAACATCATATCCTGCCAGACCATCAATCCTTTTTTATCGCAAAGCTCATAGAAAATATCTTTTTCATAAAATCCGCCGCCCCATACCCGGATCATATTCATATTGGCAAGCCGGGCAGATTCCAGCAGATTTTCGTACCGTTCATCGGACATCCTGCCAGGCAGGGCATCACAGGGTATCCAGTTGGCACCTTTGGCAAAAATATCTTTGCCGTTCACCCGGAAAAAAAGCGAGGTTCCATACTCATCCGGCTGATGCACCGTCTCGATGGTGCGCAGACCGATCTGGCGGCAGAGTTTATCACCATCGGCGGCGGCATTCAGCTGGTAAAGTTCTGACTTACCCGCTCCATTGGGCCACCAGAGCCGGGGCGAGGGGACTGTAAAAGTGGTTTGCACCAGATTCATTCCCGGCTGCAATGAGACTGAAACGCTTTTACTTTCATTGTTAAATTCAAACGAGACACACTCTGTTGCCGGTTTTTCCGCATAAATTTCGGCAATCGCCGTAACTTCCGCCAGATCGGGCGAGTGCTTTTGCTCTGTTCTGATATTACGGATAACCAAATTATTGAAAGCAGAAAGCGTGATCGGAGCATACACCCCGTTGGCAGAAAGAAAAATCCCCCAATCCCAACCACCGGAACAGATCGGTTTGCGCACCTGATTGAGATCAGGGATCTTGCAGTAGCCGCATTGACGGAACTTCTGTCCCCGCTTTTCTGCAATTTTTTTTACCGCTTCATCTATCGATACAAAAGTGAGGCGGATATGGTTTTTGCCGGGACGCAGAAACCGTTTCACTTCCGTGTTATATGCCGCATAGAGATTGCTGCAGGAAACAACGTTATTGCCGTTGAGGGAAATTTCGCAAAAGGTATCGACCATAGACAGATCAAGAGAAATACATGCGTGATCCAGAAACTTCGCAGGCAAAGTAAATTCCCGTTCAAAGATCCAGCTTTCCAGACGGAAGTGTTGTATGATTTGTTCATTATCCGCCCAATATGGGTCAGGGCACAGCCCTGCATTTATCAGTGCGCTGTAGTTATCCCCCGGCAGTTGAGCCGGAATATTCTGGTACTTGCCATTGGCTGTTGACAGTTGCCAAACGCCGTCAAGTGAAACTTTTTGCATTATTTTTCCCCCATTCTTTCTATGCTGATTAAATATAGCCGGAAATGGAGCTTTGACAACTGCTGACGGCACTTTTTTTGCGCACAAAAAGGACACAAAACTTGACAAGTACCATCTTGAGTACTATCTTAATAGACGAAAACACGAGGTGGTTATGAATAAAAAAATCACAATGGAAAAACTGGCGGCTATGGCAGGGTGCTCTCACTCTACAGTCTCCCGGGCATTGAGCGGCAGTTCACGGATCTCTGCGGAAACCAAAAAACGTATTCTTGAGTTGGCTGCCCGTGAAAATTACCGGGCACAAAAAGGGCAGCGCGTTGCGGCAACGATCTGGAACGTGGCGGACTTCGTGCCGGATCTTTACATCCAGTTGCTTCTTCAGCATCTGGCTATGGAGATGCACAAACGTCACTTCCGCAATATCAGCGTACCTTTTTACGACATTCCGCTGTTGAATGAGTTTTATATTACCGGGGCAGTTTCCATTGTTCCGTTTCACCGGATCGCCCGCAGCTGGTCGGCAAGCCGCCCGACACCGCTGGTTACGGTAAATGATTACAGTGAAACTGTCGGCGGTATCCATTCTGTCACTTCTGATGAATATGGTACAGTTTCCTCTGTCGTCGATATGCTGCTTGCCAGTGGTTGCCGCCGGCCGGTTTTTATATCACCCCAGGCCGATAACTATTGTCATAATTTGCGTAATCAGAGCTATCTGGATGCAATGCACCGTAATGGCATAAAGCCGAGGGTCGCTACATATTTCCGGGGATTTACGGAAGATGATATTGCATATCCGGAGGCAGACAGTTTTATTCTGGCAGGAGAAAATATTGTCTTTTTGAAACACGGGATTTTGCGCCGTTTTCCTTCAGCAAAACTGGCGGTCTGGTATTTCAAAGAGGAAAAGCATGACGGAGAGATCGCTGTTGTGCAAAATTTTGCCGAATTGGCTTCACAGGCAGTATCTTTGCTTGAGTGTTCCATAAATACTCCGGCAGATGCTGAAAATCGCAAAATCCCCTGTCTGATCAGAAATTTTCTGTAAAGGAAATCGGTTTTATGCCCAATGCACTTACTCACTCTGTTATTACCCGCGCAGCTCTGGCATTGCAGCCGTTTGATACCGGATGCTGTGATGCTTTGATCTCAGATTACTGTAATTATCCCGACCGTTATTCTGCGGCTGATTATGATTTGCCAACAGATGATATCCAGTTTCATTATCTGCCGGACAGTTCGTTGAATGAGCTGTACCGTTTCTGGAAATGCAAAGACGGCAAATTGGAACATTGCCGTAATTTCACCAATGAAAATTTTTATCATGCGGTTTCCGGATTTTCACGCTATCTGGATCTGACGTTTTCCAATTTCCGCAACGGCAACCGCGAGGAGGCATTGAAATATCTCGGGTGGATCCTGCATGTTCTTGAAGATGCCACATTCGGATTGCATTCTCTGGAAGGCTGTCTTGGTTCTGATCCATTTATTCTTGACCGGCTTAGCGGGAAGCCGGTTTCTGATATGCTGGTGGAAATACAGTTGGATAAGATGCCGGAATTGCCGGTGTACAGTCCCCGGGCGCTGGGAGATTCATGCGCTGAAACAGTTATGCGTCTTTATGCTGAATACTGTCGTGTTTCAGCTGATTCCAGGCAGTGTTGTTTCCGATATGCCATCAGTAAGCTTTACGGCACCGGTGATGTAGAGAAGGAAAAAAAGCAGATGTTTGATAATGCCGTAAAATTGTGTGCAGATACTGTTTATACAGTATTCATGCTGGCATCCGGAAAAACGTTGAGAACCGGAGACACAATCATGCTTACCAGCTTTGAGCCTTATGAGTTTCCCTTTGGCGGATGCAATGGCTACCGTTACCGGCAATACAGTATCGATCATGCTCTGGATAACGCTTCACATCCGATACCGCTGCGGCTGGGAGAAAAAGAATATGCCAGGGGGATAGCTTTTGCGGCTCATCATGCCGGGGCTTTGCGTTATATTATCAGTGAGGAAATATTTCGCAAATTCACTTGCCGTATCGGATTGCATCCGGGGGGCTCCACTGAAAAACAGGTAGGCATTTCGATTATTAACCGCGGCACAGTTGTGGAAACGTTTACTTTAGATAAACATAACGATATTTACGATTTGACCATCGATGCTCCGGGGGGTGAATTCGGTTTTGTATACCGTTGTTCTCCTGCCGCCGGAGAGGTCGTAGTTATTGCTGAACCTCAACTTTTTTACCGGTAACAGAAAATATCCGTAAAAAACAGCCTGGAAAAATTATTAAGAGCACCCCAAAGGTTGAATACAACTTTTGAGGTACATTGGAAACTTGAGGAATATATTTGCGATTTCAGCAACGAAAGAGTATCTTTGAAATTAAAAGGAATGAGTCCGGTATAATATCGAACCCATTCCATGCCGTTTTCCCCGTCCAAATTTCCAGGGGCACAGGTTGTTTTTTTGTTTTACAGTAATTCTTTGTCAAAATTAAATGTTTCGGTATCAGCATTCTTCCAGTTTGCATTGCGCAAATCGTAGAAATCATAGACACCCGGAACTCTCGGGACAGACATTACTGATACCGGGAATATTCTTGACAACCCGGAAGTTTTTTCAAAGCGCAATTCAAAACGGTTCCCTCTGGCATCTGAAAATTCTCCGGCAAATGGAATTTTTGCCCGGGTGGTAAGCAAAGATGGTCTGCCCAGACGGAAACACTCCACTTCCAGAACAGATTTGTTCCGCATATCCAGAATATCCTGCCGACTCATTTCGATATGTGCCATTACTCTGGAACAATGCAAATCTGATAGTTCTTGAATTGCGGCACTGTTGCACACCGGAAGCGGCGCAGAGGCGATGAGGAACAATTCCGGATCATCCATTTTTGCAAAAAGTTCAAAGCCGTAAAGTGAGGTTATGCGGAAACGGCGGATCCCGGATGCGTAAGCATTTGCAACAGCTTTTTTCAGGGCAGGGAGCTTTGCTTCCGGACAGAATTCCGGCAGGATCGCTTCCTGCGATAACTTATTGAGGTCAAAAATATTATCAGCACGAACCGCTCTGCGGTCAGCCGGTTCCGCCCCGTTTGGTTTCATAGCCACAGTTTCCCGCAGGTATTCTTCGGTAACTGATAATGGTGTCAACGCCAGATAATCGGTGCGGAATTTATCCAATGCTACGACCCGCTGATCGAAAACTTGTGCCGGTGTAACCGTATCATGGAATTTTTTCCAGAATTCTCTGCGTATTTGTTTGAGTTCGGCTGCCGGGAAAAACCAGTTGCCGTTGATTTCCACAGAACTGTTTTTTGCAAGAGCAAAATTCGCAGAATCAGATTCTGCAAAAGCACTTAATATTTTTGCGGAATCGACCGGATGTTTTTC
Source organism: Victivallaceae bacterium (assembly GCA_045534015.1). Lineage (GTDB taxonomy): Bacteria > Verrucomicrobiota > Lentisphaeria > Victivallales > Victivallaceae > UBA1784. Next base: position 63,975 of record JAZSIZ010000060.1, read on the forward strand.
CGCCGGTTTCAAATTGAGTGGAAGTGCAAATTTTTCAAAGGGGGCATTGAGCGCATTTACACTCAAATATTCACCGGAAAGTGAAATTTGCAATGTTATTTGTTTGCGGCGTGAGGGCAGGGCTTCCAAACGGCGGGTGTAGTCCGGAAAGCTTTCCCCGATTTTGAAAATTCCTCCATTGTAAGGAACCGCTTTATCGCAACAGATGAAAACTTTATGTCCCGGACGGACATATTTTGTCTGGATATTATCCACAAACATTTTGGTGACAGTCAGTGCAACGCCGTCATCGCCGCTGGCGGGCTGTATGCGGAGCCGGTCGCCGATATGCACCCGCTTTTTTGCGGTGAAGCCGAAGCCGTTATCAAAAACCGCTTCGACACTGCCCACACGCAAACCGGCGGCACCAACGGCATCTGACTGGATCAAATCTTTTGTGGAAGCTGCTGTGTAAAAGCCATGAGACCAGCGTCTGCCGCATCCTTTGGAAAGCATGTTGCGGGCATCCGGCAAAGCTTCGGCAAATTTGTCTTCCGGACAATCGAGCATCATCCGGTAGGCACTGACTGTATTCATTACATAATCGGGTTGACGCAAACGCCCCTCTATTTTCAGAGACTGCACCCCGATTTTGCGGAATTGCGGAATCAATTCCAACGCACAGAGGTCTTGAGGTGAAAAGAAAAATCCGTTGCCCTGTTTCGAAAAATAACGGCGGCGGCAGGGCTGTTTGCATTTGCCGCGGTTGCCGCTCCAACCTCCAAGCCATGAGGAAAAAAGGCACACCCCGGAAAGAGAACAGCAAAGAGAACCATGGACGAATACTTCCAGCTCCAGAGAAGTCTGTTTGCGGATCGCGGCAAGCTCTTCCATAGTGACCTGCCGTTCCAGCACGATACGGGAAAGACCCAGTTTTTCAGCCACGGATAAACCTGCCGAATTGTGGAACCCCATTTGAGTGGAACCGTGGAGTACCAGATCCGGATAATATGTCCGGGCAAGACGCAATACCCCCAAATCCTGTATCAAAACCCCGTCCGGTGCGATCTCATCGATAATATCCAGTGTTTCCAGCAGCTCCGGCAATTCAGTTTCCCGCAGCAGTGTATTCAATGTCAAATAAACTTTTTTGTTCAAGGTGTGCGCATGATCGACCACCTTTTTCATTATGTCCGCAGTGAAGTTTTCTCCCCGTTCCCGTGCGTTGAATTTACTTAATCCTGCATATATTGCATCTGCTCCGGCATCAAATGCGGCAAGCGCACAAGCCGGACTGCCGGCAGGGGCGAGTAATTCCATGAAGTTTTCAGCCATGATTTTCAGTTCCTATTCAAGTTTTATCCGCGGATCAGCCCATGCGTAAGCAATATCCGTCAACAAATTCATAACAATAAAAAGAGTTGCACTCATCATCACCAGTGCTTTGAGCATCTGTATATCTGAATCATACAAAGATTGCATTCCGGCAAATCCCAGCCCGGGAATTCCGAAAAATGATTCAAGCAGCAGACTTCCGGTAAAAATAAACGGTAATCCTGCACCGATTTTCGTTATTATCTGAACCATTGCATTACGCAACAGATGAGTGCTGAATATGGATAATGGTGTACATCCTTTTGCCAATGCTGTTCGCAAATATTCTTTGCGCAGTTCATCAATAAAAACAGTACGGAAAAAACGCAGATTGCTTCCTATGCCGCTGAATATTCCGATCATTACCGGTAAAATAAAATATGTTGTTCCGCCGTAGCCCCATACCGGAAAAAGATCGAGCCTGTATCCCAGCAGCCATTGTCCGAAAATAATTGTCACCAGATAACTCATACTCATTGTGAATACGGCAGAAAGCATCAGCAGCCGGTCAACTGCTCTGCCGGCAAATGCAACTGCCAGCAATGCAAGGATTATTCCGAAAATTATCTCCCCGGCAAATATCGGCAGCATCAAACACAATGACGGTCCGATGCCGCGGGAAAGTACATCAGTGACCGGTTCTTTTGTGAGCAATGTATTACCGAAATTGAAAAATGTAACATACGGAAATCGGCTTTTGAAAGACACTATTTCTTTGATTGCCTTAAAAAACTGGCTGTTCCACGCAGATGCCTGTTTCCGGAAAAAACGGCACGAAACCAATGGGTTGTCATCATCTGCCGGGATCGTGAATACTTTTTTATCATCAGCGACGGGAACTTCAATTTCTTTTCCATCTGCCCGGGTGATACAGGCAACTACATTTTCTGTATCCAGTTTGCGTTTGAAGCTTTTTTCTCCCGGCTCTTCTCCGGAAAACTCCTCAAATGCAGCTGTTTTACAATTTTTTCCATAAAAGAGCGGCAGATCACTGCCCAGCTCCCTGCGCAGAGCCTCCACATCAGAAAGTTGGGCGTTTTTACCCAGTACTGCTCCTGCCGGATCACCACATGCCAGATTGAAAAGGGCAAAGGTCAGCAGCAATACCCCGAAAAGCACCCAGAAAGAGTAAAATATGCGACGCAAAATAAACTTGATCATAATGAAAGATAAAATACCATGCGAAGCAGTTTTTTTCAAGGTGTTTTTTGAAATTACTGCTGCTTTATTCTCTGATAAACTCATATTCCGGATGATGATGTTTTATATTTTATACAGAACCGTGTTTTTTTGTGGAAAAACCTTGAAAAAAAACGTTTCACAACCTATATTATATGAACCGTTTTTAACAGAGTTGAGATACTTTTATGATAATAACAGCAACAGCATATCCGCGGGCAGCTTTGATCGGAAATCCGTCAGACGGTTATTTCGGCAAAACTATCGCATTTGTCTTTGACAATTTCCGGGCATCGGTGCAGCTTTATGAAACACCGCAGATCGCCTTCCTTTCTGCATCCCGTGATATCAATGAGTTCCGCAACCTGGAAGATCTTGACCGTAAAGTGGGATTGTACGGTTATTACGGCGGGATAAGATTGCTGAAAGCGTCTGCCAGAAAATTTTTTATTCATTGCCGTGAGCATGGGATCAGGCTGGATAAAAAGAATTTTACCATGCGTTATCAAAGTGATATACCCAATCGTCTCGGACTTGCCGGATCATCGGCTATAATAACAGCGGCGATCCGGTCTCTGGCAGAATTTTACGGCATTTATCTGACCAATGCTGAACTCGCCAATCTGGTGCTTGCTGCTGAACGGGATGAATTGAGTATTCCCGCCGGTTTGCAGGATCGGGTGGCACAGGCATTTAATCACCCGGTGTTTATGGATTTTGAGCGTGAGCATATGGAAAAATACGGTTTCGGAAAGTATGAGAAGATCCATACCCCTGAAAATATTAATTTTTATGTTGCTTACCGTACTGATCTGGCTGAAGGTTCTGAAATTCTCCATTCGCGTTTGAAAGATGATTACAATGCCGGGGTTCCGGCTGTTCTTGCCGCGATGGAGGAGTGGTCTGATCTGACAGTCCGAATGCGTTCAGCTTTGGAACAAAACAAACTTTCTCTTGTTTCAGAATTGATAAACCGTAACTTTGATTTGCGCAGTGAAGTGTGTTCCGGCAGTATAAGTGAAAAAAACCGTCAGATGGTAAAAATCGCCCGCAGTACCGGAGCTTCTGCCAAATTCACCGGTTCCGGCGGAGCAATAGTCGGTACATTTGAAGATGAAAAAATGTTTTTGCATTTGAAACAGGAACTTGCGGTTTACGGAGTGCAGGTAGTTAAACCGAATATTGTCCGCAGGGGGGATGGCGTATGAAAAAATCTGTAACCAAAGCGGTGATCCCTGCAGCCGGATTCGGAACCCGCATGCTGCCTTTTACCAAAGCCGTCCCCAAAGAATTGATCCCTCTGGTGGATACTCCGGTTCTGCAGTATGTCGTAGAGGAAGCCGTTGAGGCCGGTGCAGAAGATATTCTGATCATCATCAGCGAAGGGAAAGAGGCTGTAAGAGAACATTTCCTTCCGGCGGCGGCATTGGAGAAGCGTCTGGCTGAATCCGGAAAAAAAGAGTTGCTTGGTCAGCTGCAGAAAATAAGTAATCTTGCCCGGATCAGTTATGTGTATCAGCATGAGTTGGATGGTCTTGGCGGTGCAGTGAAGCTGGCTGAAAGTTTTGTTGCAAATGATCCTTTTTTAGTGTTGCTGGGGGATACCGTAATGGATCCAGCCGCCGGATCACGTTCTGTAGCAGGACAGCTGGTTGATGTTTATGAAAAATACACTTCATCGGTTATTGCTCTTACTCCGGTTGCACCTGAAAAAATTTCCTCTTACGGTATTGCCGGAGGGAGAATGGTGGCAGAGAGAATTTTTGATTTGGATACTCTTGTGGAAAAGCCGGAACCGGATAAAGCTCCGGGAAATCTGGCAGTAGCAGCTCGTTATTTATTTACCCCGGGAATTTTTGAAGTGCTGAAAAAAACTTCCCGCGGTTTACATAATGAGGTGCAGTTGACCGATGCGGTTGACAAACTGATGAAAGTTGAAAAAGTTTACGGCTGTCAAATAGAGGGCAGACGTTTTGACCTCGGCAGTGTTGCCGGTTTTATTGCGGCGAATGTGGAATTCGCTCTGCGCCGACCTGAGTTACAGGAGACTTTGGGCAGGCAGATATTGGATATCCTGAAAGCTGAAAATATTGAAAATTTGTAAAAGTGTTTAAGAAAGTAAAAGATTGGGTGAAGAAACTCTTTGTTTCTTCCGGGCAGGAAAAGCAAGCTTCCGGTGCTGTGATTCAGAAACAGAAAAACAATGCTGCATCAGGGAAACAAAAGAAAAAGAAATCAGCAAATCCGGCAAAAACAGTTGCGGTTGAAAAACAGAATTTTCAGGAAAAGAAAAAACAGAAAACTCCGCAAAAAAAAGAAAAAAAAGTTATTCCGCCGCATCCGGAAAGTTTGAAAGATGTTGCTGTGTGCGAAGGAAAAATGCGTTTTCTGGATCTGGAGCTGCATAAAGAGGTGCAGTATGGTATTCAGCATGCCGGATTTGAATATTGTACTCCTATCCAGAAGATGACACTGCCGCCTTTGCTGGAAAAGCGTGACCTTGCGGGGAAAGCTCAAACCGGAACCGGAAAAACAGCGGCATTTCTGCTGGCATCTTTCACCAGACTGCTCAACAATCCGCTTCCTGCGGAGCGTCCCGATGGTACCCCCCGTATGGCTGTACTTGCTCCGACCCGTGAACTTGCCATGCAGATACATAAAGATGCCTGTGAACTGGGTATTTTTACCGGATTGAATATCGCAGTCGTATTTGGCGGCATGGATCACGAAAAACAACGCAGAAATCTTGAATGCCAGCTGGATGTTCTTATCGGAACTCCCGGACGGGTGATCGATTACTCGATCTCCGGTGCTTTGGATTTGAGCAAGGTGGAAATTCTGGTGATAGATGAGGCGGATCGCATGCTGGATATGGGGTTCATCCCGGATGTGAAGCGCATCGTTTCCAGAATGCCGCGCAAAGGAGAGAGGCAAACTCTGCTTTTCAGTGCAACATTGGATGAGAGCATTTTGCGTCTTGCTTCCGGATGGCTGGCAGAACCGGTCGTTCTGGAAAGTGAACCGGAAAAAATGGTCAGCGATAATATCAATCAGACCTTTTACTCTGTTTTGCGCAATGAAAAACTTGCACTTGTCCTTTACATATTGCGGACAATGGAGTATGAACGGGTGATAATTTTCGGCAACCGTAAAGATGTTAATGCCGCATTGCAGTACGATCTTGCCAGGTATGGATTCAAAGTTCCGTTGCTTTCCGGAGATATTTCCCAGGAAAGACGGATCAGAATTCTGGAAAACTTCCGTTCCGGGAAAGATAAAATAGTCATTGCTACAGATGTCGCCGCCCGTGGAATTCATGTCGATAATGTGTCTCTGGTCATCAATTATGATTTGCCTGAACAGCCGGAAGATTACATTCACCGTATCGGCAGAACGGGCAGGGCGGGAAACAGCGGTACTTCCATAAGTTTCCTCTGTGAATATGGTGCATATTATCTTGAGCCGATCGAAAAACTGCTTGATACCCGGTTCAGCAGCATACTCCCGACGGAAGAGATGCTGCAGCTGCCGGCGGAAGTAGAAAATCCTGTGTTGCCGAAAACTAACGGTTCCGGAAAAAAAGATCATTCAGTCCGCCGTTTTTCATCCCGCCGTCCCCGCCGCTGAATGGAGTCATTGATTATGGACATGCAGAAAAGAGCAATCAGATCCGGGTGGATAGCTTTATTACTGATCACACCGGTTTATTATTTTGCCAATTTGCAGAAAGTTATAATTCCCGGTGCCGCATTCGATGAGTTGCAGAATGTTTTTTCTCTTGATGCTGAAGGTGTTACTCAACTGGGAGCGGTTTTCCTCGGCGTGTATGCTGCGGCGCAATTGATAATCGGTGTATTGGCTGACCGTTTCGGCGGGGCCAGAGTGATCATTTACGGAGGTCTGATTTTTTGCGCCGGTTCGCTTCTGTCAGCTTTTTGCGTTTCTCTGCCGCTGCTTTACTTCAGCAGATTTCTGACCGGAGTTGGAGCTGCATCGATCTATTTGAGCATGGTCAAAGAGATAGGCAGAGTTGCCGGAAGCATGATGCCTATGATGCTCGGGATCGCTACGATAATCGGTTATTCAGGATCTATTACCGGAGCTTCACCTTTTATTGCCGGGGTGAATAAGTTCGGATATACTCATATGGTGCTGTGGACAGGATTTGCCACTTTGCTCTTTTATCTGGTGTATGTGACTGCTGCAGTGCGTGAAAAATTCCCGCCGGTAAGGAAAGAGGTGAAATTCAATCTAGCCTCTTATCTGGCAGTCTGTAAGAGCAGGCAAAATTGTTGTCTGATGATTGCCATCGGTATCAGTTTTGGTACTTATTTTGCTTTGCAATCCACTGTGGGAAAAAAGTTTCTGGAGGATTTTTGTGACTTGTCCGGAGAACGGGCAGGTGTGGTGATGACCATTACGATGATAATTGCCGCTGTGAATGGTTTCCTGATGGCAAATGTCAGTGCATGGATGAAAAACCGGCGGCGTCCGGTAATATTGTTTTCCGGTTGCGGCTGTTGTCTGGGAGCTTTGATGATATTGACCGGTATCTGGCTGAAAACCGGGGCGGCATTGCCGTTGACCGGCATGATTTTAATGGCATTTGCCGGAAATATTTCTCCGATTTATGTGGCACTGCTGAAAGAAAGCAATTGTGATTACCGTTTTGGAACAGTTGTTTGTGTCGGAAATTTTTTTGCTTACGCCGTTTCTGCAGTATTCAGCGGTTGCGCCGGACGTCTGATGGATGTTTATCAACCGGAAATAGTAGATAATATCCGGGTTTACAGCCGTGAATCATATATGCTTGTTTTTGGTGTGCTTACCTTGCTTGGAGCTGTTTCCGCAGTTCTGTCGCTGATGATCAAAGAATCTTACGGTAAAAATATCAGCGGCGACTGTTGATCAGCGGCGCGGGTCGAGGGCATCGCGCAAACAGTCTCCCAGAATATTCAACGCCAGTACCAAAATAAAAAGAGCTGTTGATGCCGATGTGATTTCCCACCATACTCCAGCCCAGAGCCGGTTTTGTCCATCGGAGATCATCAGTCCCCAGCTCGGGATCGTTTGCGCGCCCAAACCGAGATAACTCACGATCACTTCCAACATGACGGCACTGGCGAAAAGTGTTGTAAAATATATGATTACCAAATGGAAAACATTGGGAAATATATGCCGTCTTATGATAGTAAAACTGCCTGCTCCTGCAACTTTTGCAGCGGAAATATAAGCCATGTTTTTCAACTTCAGCGTTTCGCCGCGGATAACTTTACATAAAGTCACCCATCCGGTCAGACCTATTGCCAGATAGACACCAAGCATCTCCGGTTCTGTATTCAGCCATCCTGCAAAATGTTCCAGCAATGCGGCATTTTCAGGTGTCAGAAAATCCCTTGTCATCAGCAACGCAAATGCCAGAATAAAAAGCAGAGTCGGCAGTGCTGAAAAAGTACTGAACAGCCACACGGTAAATTCATCTGTTTTTCCGCCGAAATATCCGGAAATCATTCCGAGAGACACTCCGATGGTTACGGCAATAATACCGGACGCCAGACCGGTTTTCAATGCACTGGCACATCCTGCCAATGTCCGTAAAAAGACATCACGTCCCTGATAATCAGTACCGCAGATATGTTTGACAGACGGAGCTGCGTAACAATTTTCAGTAGATACATTATATGCCTGAATAATATTGTTTTTGCGGCAATAAGCATCGTAAATTTCAACGCAGACCGCACAGCAGAAAAAGAGCAGAACCACGACCAAAGCAAAAATGCCCCACCGGTCTTTTTTGAATTTCTGCCATGCCGTATTTTTCATGCTTCACTTCTGCCTTTTATCTTTTTCAAATAAACCTGCAAAAGACCGGTATCAGCAGGGGTGACTCCATCGATACGCCCTGCCTGTCCGAGAGTTGCCGGTCTTATTTTTTCCAGTTTCTGTCTGGATTCATTGCACAACCCCCTTACTTGCGAGTAGTCAAAATCAGAAGGGATCACACTTTCTTCCAATTTTTTCAGGCGATTGATCTCCAGCTCCTCTCTCTGTAAATAACCGTCATATTTTGCGGAAATAAGCAGCTCCTGAAAAACCCGCCTGCCGATGCGGTCATCCGGCAAATCAAGTTTTTCTGCGATATGCTGCACATGGTGCATTGATGTTCCCGGGGCAATTTCCCGCATGGCTGCAAAAAGGGTGGTCTTTCCGGATTTGACTTGTTTGCAGAAATTGAGTTTCTGATAAAAAAGCGTTTCATATTCAACGTATTCAGCGAATTTATCTTCCGGCAAGATTCCCCACTGGTGCGCCAGACGGCAGAGACGCAAATCGGCATTTTCCTGACGGAGTGTCAGGCGGTATTCTGCCCGGCTGGTGAAAAGACGGTAGGGCTCCACGATCTCTTTGGTGGAAAGATCGTCAAGCATAACACCGATATAACTGACATCTCTGTCGGGAAAAACGCCATCTTTACCGGCAGCATGCCGGGCAGCATTCATTCCGGCGATCAATCCCTGACCGGCAGCTTCTTCGTAACCGCTGGTTCCATTTATCTGTCCGGCGGTAAAAAGGTTGCTCCATTTTTTGTTCCGCAGACAGCGTTCGGTTTGATAAGGCGGAATAAAGTCATACTCAATTGCATAAGCATAGCGTGAAATAACCGCATCCTTTAAGCCGGGCAGGGTACGGAGCATAAGTTTCTGGACTTCCGGCGGGAGGCTGCTGGAAAATCCGTTAAGATAGTATTCTCCTGTTTCGGCCCCTTCGGGTTCCAGAAAAAGCAGATGATACGGATGCTGGGGAAAGCGGATGACCTTGTCCTCAAAAGAAGGGCAGTAACGGGTCCCAATTCCCTTGATGACTCCACTGTACATCGGTGATTTATCAATATTGGCTCTAACTACAGCTGCTGTTTCATCAGTCGAGTGAAGCATGTAACACGGCAGATCACGACGCACGGCATTGGTCAGAGACGGGCGCAAGGATCTGCTCCAGAAGCTGAACTCCTCAAATTGCGGTTCCGATGGTTGAAGTTCCAAGCCGGAAAAGTCGATGGTTTTTGCGAGGATCCTCGGCGGTGTGCCGGTTTTCAATCTGCCGAGTTCAATGCCCAGCTGCTGTCTCAAAGCTCCGGAAAGATCGCATGACGCCTGATCTCCGGCTCTTCCTCCGGGGTAATGATTCATGCCATAGTGCAAAGTGCCGTTTAGAGATGTTCCGGTGGTCAGAACGATTGCACCGGTCCTTATGTGATCGCCAAGATGAGTGACGATACCATTCAATTGTCCGTTTTCAACAATAAATCCGGTTACTTCTGATTGCAGTATATCGATATTCGGGGTGCATTCCAGAAGATATTTCATTCCGTTTCTGTAAGCAGCCTTGTCACACTGCGCCCGTGGCGACCAGACAGCGGGACCTTTGGTGCGGTTGAGCATCCTGAATTGGATGGCAGCGGCTTCTGACACCATTCCCATGGCACCGCCCAAAGCATCGATTTCTCTTACCACCTGACCTTTGGCGATTCCCCCGATCGCCGGATTACAACTCATCTGGGCAATGTGATCCATGTTGAATGTTACCAGCAACACCTGCGCACCAAGTCTGGCTGCGGCAAATGCGGCCTCACATCCGGCATGTCCGGCACCAACGACAGCAACATCATAATATTTCATCAAATCCCTCTCTGATTTATACAAAATCATAAAATAACATCTACATGCATTTTTTTCCAGTTTTTTCTTTCAGAAACAGGCAACTAAGTTGATTTTTTTTATTAAGAGCTGTATCTTAAGAGCGCACACGATATAATTAAGAAGGTGAAAAAATGAAAAAGTCATTGTTTGTTGTCGCTCTGTTTGCTTTTCTTTCTCTTTCCGGAGCTGTTCCGCAGAAGCCGGTTTTCAAGATTCTGGATCAGGCACACCGGAAAAATCCGCAGGAAAATCTTCTGCTTTCACCTTTGAGTCTGCTGGAGTGTTTCGGCATGATTTCCTGCGGGGCCGGAGAAAAAAGCGGAGCTGAATTGGCAGCGGTTCTCGGTCTTGACAATGAAGGCTGCCGCGCATTGCGGAGTGCAAGAAAATCTCTGGCAAATGTAAAAGATGCTGATTTCAGTTCCTGCAATACTCTGATGATCGATAACAGGTTGAATTTTTATCAGGATTTTGTTAACAAGGCGGTATATTTTTATGGCGGAAAAATTTACAAGGCTGATTTTTCCCGTCCGGCAGAATGTGCAGATTTGCTCAATGAGCTTATAAAAAAACAGAGCGGCGGAATGTTTGATAAGGTCGTAAATGACGCTGACTTAAAGTCGAATCCTCTGGCGGTGCTGATGAATGTACTTTATTTCAAAGCCAGTTGGCAGAACAGTTTTCCTGCAGAGTTCACACAGAAACAAATATTCCATTCTTCTGCAGATGAAAAATATCAGGTGGATATGATGCTGGACACCCGGTATATTCCTTATTACAATGACGGTACTATCCACGCTGTTTCACTTCCGTATAAGAATCCCGGATTTCAAATGCTTTTTATTATGCCTGTCGATTCCGGTACGCCGGTTTCCGTCGTCACAGAAAAACTTGCTTCCGGAGGTGTGACTGAAATATTGAAAAATTCTTCTGATAAAAATGAAACCGTTATCCAGATACCAGTTTTGGATTTGTCAGTAAATAATGATCTGATCCCGCTGTTGCGTGATGCCGGTATGAAATATGTATTTGATCCGGCGAATGGAGATCTTGATAAGATTGTAAAGGGAATTCCTCTTTTTATCGATCAGGCGCGGCAGCTGATTAAACTGAAACTCAATGAAAGCGGAACCGAAATGGCTGCCGTCACTATCGCTGTTCCCAAGGCGTGTTCTGCAGCTCCGGAAGAAAAGATCATCAATAATTTCCATGCCGATCGCCCTTTCGTGATCGTGTTGTGTAACACGGAAACATCAGCTGTTTTGCTGAGCGGGGTCATCAATAAGCCATCGGTTACTTCTGCTGAAGTCCGGCAATAAAGTCTTTGGCAGTATGTCCACGGACTTTGCGGTAAAGCCGGGAAAAATAGTGCGGATCATCACAACCGGAAAGCTGGGCTGCTTCGGCAACAGATAATGACGGCTGTTCATGCCATAACTTCTCTGCGTTGCTCAACCGTTTTTCAATAACCAGCTGTTTAAAAGTGGTCTTATAGTTGTCTTTCAAAAAATGAGTCAGGGATGAGTCGCTGATATTGAGATATTTGGCTGCCTGATGCAATGTGATTTTTTTTGAGAAATTTTCATCGATAAAGTACTGGAGACGCTGCATCCGCCATGATCCGGAATACGATACAAGTTCCTTATCGACTATATAATTTATCAGCATATTGATCAGGGCTTCCAGACTGCCGGTGGCTTCAACATCAAAAAAAGGCAGTTCCATGAATGCCGCCGCCGCATCCTTATCTTCAGCAGCAAGCTCCGGAATATCTTTGTCAGAGCGGAATTGACCGAACATTATGAATCCGGCAACTTCCCCCAGCACTTTTACCGGAGCGATAAGCTCATACAAACCGGCATGGCACTTGTAAAGAATTGCTTTTTCCTGCTGCTGACAAAGTTTTTGCATGGCATTATCCATCTGAATACAACGGTCGATACTGAAATATTTTTCCTGCATCATAGTACAGTAACGGCTGTTGCCGAAGCTGCGTCCCCGTTTCAGAACTTTTCCGCTGCGGGAGCAGAACACTACCTGTATATTCATGGTTGCCGCAAAGCTGTCCAGCAAACGGCATACTTCATCACTCAATAACAGGTCAAGGGTAATGTTTTTTGCCATGACAAACCTCCTGATTTGTATAAAATAGCATAAAATGCAAAAAAATCCACTATAATACCGGAAAATCCATTGTTTTTTTGTCTCTTACCGGATATAATATGTATTGTACCGGAATAACTCTAACCTTTACATGGAGGAATAAAAATGAAAGAAGTTAAAATCGGTTTGATCGGTCTGGGCTTTATGGGCTCCACCCACTGGCGCATCTATGAAGCTCTGCCGGGTGTTAAAGTTGTTGCACTGGCTGATGTTGATGCTGCCAAGCGTGCCGGAGATGTCAGCAAAGTTGTCGGTAATATCGGTGGCGGTGACAATTCAGCTCCGCTGGATATGACCGGTGTCGCAGTATATTCAGACGCCTTTGAAATGATTGCCGCAACGGATGCCGATATTATTGACATTTGTGTTCCTACTCCCGATCATTGCAAATATCTGCTGGCGGCATTGAAAGCCGGCAAACATGTATTCTGCGAAAAACCGCTCTGCCGCAATCTGGAACAGCTTGCTGAAATCCGTGCTGCGGTCAAGGCAAGTGACCGTTTCTTCAATGCCGGTATGTGTGTGCGTGCATGGCCCGAATATGATGCGGCAAAAAATCTTATTGCCTCCGGCAAAGTCGGCGAAGTCAAATCTGCTCTTTTCCGCCGTTTGTCCCCGTCGGTTGACGGAAATGCCTGGAACAACTGGTTCATGAATGAAGAAATGGCTGGCGGTGCAGCTCTGGATCTGCATTTGCATGATGCCGACTTTGTAAATTATCTTTTCGACCGTCCGCAGGCAGTATCCAGTTTCGGAGTCCGCGGCGTGGTCAGTGACAACGGAATCGACCACATCATGACTGCATATGATTTCGGTGACGGTAAACTTATCACAGCTGAAGGCGGCTGGTGCGCTCCTAATACAGTGCCTTTTGAAATGAGTTTCCAGATCGTTTGCGAAAAAGCGACTATCAAACTTGGCGCCGATGGCTCGTTCAAACTTTTCTGGAATTGCGGCAAAGTGGAAACTCCCGATACCGGAGATGCTTCACTTCCCACCGGATGGCATCGTGAACTCAAATATTTTACCGATTGTGTCCGGGATAATGTGACTCCCGACCGTTGGCAGAATCCTGATTCCATCTTTGACGGATTGACTCTGGTTATGGCTGAAATCGAATCTGCAACTGCCGGTAAAAAAGTGGAGGTGAAATATGTATAAGGCTCTTAATTACTGGGTTTTTGGCGGTTTTACCGGAGAGAAGACCGCTTATGAATTTATTGACTTCGCCGTTGAAAACAAACTCGATGGCGTGGAACTGACGGTTTGCGATTGTCTTAATCCGGATATTACCGAAGATGAATGCCGCAAAATTGCCGCTTATGCCAAAGACAAAGGTGTCGGTATCCGCACTCTTGCCAGCGGTTATTATTGGGGATGTTCTTTGAGTGCCGATGATGAAGCTGAACGTTGTCAGGCGGTGGCATTCGGTAAAAAATATTTGCAGATCGCCAACTGGATCGGAGCAGAGACCATTCTGGTCATCCCCGGAGCAACCCGTGTGGCATGGGAGCCTGATCGTCCGGTGGTAAGTTACAAAAATGCATGGATCAACTCTACAAAATCCATTACGGAATTGCTCCCGGTCGCTGAAAAGCTCAATGTCAATATCGCATTGGAAAATGTGTGGAACCGTTTCCTTTTGAGTCCAATGGAATGGAAATTCTTCCTCGGTCAGTTCGACAGTGAAAAGATCGGCATCTACTTTGACGTTGCCAATTGCTGTATTTACGGCAGACCGCAGGATTATATTGAGATTCTGGGCAAGAAGTATGTGAAAGCGATCCATATCAAAAACTTCAAAGAAGAGGATTGCGCCGGTGGTCTCCATGGTTTCGGTGATGATATTCTTGTCGGAGAAGTTGATTTTGATGCTTTGAAAATTGCGCTGGCTGCCATCGACTATACCGGTCCATTGACCGCAGAAATGATTCCTTTCTGCCGTTTGCCGGATATGGTTCTTCCGGATGAAGCTCTGGCAAAAATCACAGTGGAAAAGCTCAAATCTCTTTTCTGAAATGTAAAAAAGTGATTGGGGATGGAATACCGGCGTTGGTATTCCATCCTTATTTTATTTCCTCCCCGGCGGTGATTTTTTTTATGAATTGTGAATGTTGAACTTGTTTTTTTTCTGCGATGGTGTATATTAGACTACTCGATTTTTAACTGTTAATAATAAAAGGATACAGTAGTAATGAGAAGGATCAATATTTTATCATTGTTTGCAATTCTGCTGACAGTCGTTTTTCTTTCCGGCTGCGCATCGGATTCTGCAAAAAAGCCGAAGTACGTTTTTCTTTTTATCGGGGATGGGATGTCTTTACCGCAGAGAATGGTTGCAGAGGAGTTCTCCCGCATTACCGGTCGTGGAAAACTGGCGATCAACACACTGCCCAATCATGCAACAACCAGAACATCATCCGCCAATGCGACGATTACAGACAGTGCCGCATCTGCAACCGCGATTGCCTGCGGAGAAAAAACCAATAACGGTATGATCGGTCTGGCTCCGGATGGCAGAAAACTTCAGAGTGTTGCTGAATATGCTCACGGCCGCAGTAAGAAGATCGGTATCATCACAACTGTAAATATCAATCATGCTACTCCCTCCGGTTTTTACGGACACAGAAAAAGCCGCAATATGTATTTTGAATTAGGCTGTGATCTGGTGGCTTCCAACTTTGAATTTTTCGGCGGCGGCGGAATCCTCAAATATGAAAACAATGGAAAAAATATATTTGACATGGCTGTCGCAAACGGTTATACAGTTGCCACTGGCAAAAATGGGATCAGAGATCTCAAACCCGGACAGAAAGCCATTCTTCTTGCTGACAGCAAGAGCAATGCGATGCCGTACAGTATCAATGCCGGTAAAGATATCCCGACATTGGCTGATATTACAGGGAAAGCCATAGAAATGCTGGATAATCCTGCAGGATTTTTCATTATGGTTGAGGGCGGGGCTATCGATTATGCCGGACACGCCAATGAGATCGCTGCGAATGTGTATGATACGCTTGCTTTTGATGATGCTGTGAAAGTTGCATTGAAATTTTACGAGGCTCATCCGGAAGAAACATTGATCATCGTTACCGGAGACCATGAAACCGGAGCTATGACTCTGGGATTTGCCGGACACGGTTACAATTTGAATTTTTCTTTACTCGCTCATCAGAAGTGTTCGATCGGTGCTTTCCAGAATATCCTTGCTGCAGCAAAAAAAGCGAATGCCAAGTTCAATTTTGAAGATGCCAAAAAGTTGATGAGTGAATACTTCGGATTCAAATTTGACGGCGATAAAAAAGATCCGCTGCTTATCAAACCGGCAGAACTTGAAAAATTGAAGAAGGCTTTTGATTCCGGTAAGTTGCCCAATGCCGTCAAGGGAATCGTAAATGATAAGATCGGCATTCACTGGAGCAGCGGCGGTCATACTGCGTTGCCGGTGTTGACAACCAGTATCGGTTGTCAGTCAGAGCTTTTTACCGGATTTATTGAAAACAGCGATATTTCCATAAAGCTCAAATCAATTCTGTAATACAGATATAAAAAACATCCTCCATTATCAAAAACGGAGGATGTTTTTTTGTCTTGTGATTACCGCATATCCATTGCCACATTAATGGCAAATGTACGCAAGGCAAGTTCATCATTTACATTGAAGCGCAGAGTATATTCCAGATCTTCAGCTTCTTTTAATATCCTTGCCGCCCGCTCCGGATCGATGTTTGCCGGAATCGCGAGGTGATCAAAAAGCTCCCCATTGGGTAAATCAGCTGTCTTTGCACCGTTGGCAAGGAGAAAAATTTGAGAACAGAAAGTCGTTATTGCAGCTATAAAACTGCGGCGATCCCTGATATATGCTCCGCTGGCAGCATCATTTTTACGACCTTCGATGCGCTTGATAAATGCGGCATCCTCGCTGCGTTTTGCGCTTTCCATTTCTGCGGCGAACTCCTCTTCTACAGCATCTTTCGCCCTTTCAGCCAATTGGGATGCAATCGAAGTCAACTTCAATGCAGCTGCTTCGACCCGTATCAGATCACAACCGCAACCGAAACACAACTCGCAGAGAGCCTGACAGCACTCTTCTACGCCGGGAAAAATAAATCTGTATTTATTGTCCGGCAGAGACAGCAGCTGGCAGCGGGAACGGGTAGTCGGGAGCAGGGCGGATGGATTGGCTGCGGTCAGGATCATTGTGGTTTCAGCCGGAGGTTCTTCCAGAGTTTTCAGCAATGCATTCTGTGCTTCAGTATTCATCCGGTCTGCATCATGGATAACTCCGAATTTCCGGTATTTGCCAGAGGTGTAACCAATGTGATCAAGCAGATAGCGCAATGTATTCGGTTCCGGATTGATTCTTTCCCCGACCTTTATCTGGTACATCTTACCTACCGGAAAAACGCTCTGACAATCTGCATAAGTCCCATTGGTCACCTGACGGCAGAATGTACAACATCCATCCGGCTCGCCGTTTTTTGCTTCCGGACAGCCGGCGATCATCATCACGACTGCCGCAAATTCTTTTCTGACCACCGGATCCGGCGAATTGATCAGAAAAGCATGAGACAACCGCTTGGCATTGCGGGCGCGGAGAAGACAGGAAATAATATCACCGTAACGTTTTGCATAGTCAGAATAAAGAGACATTGATCACCTGCTGTATCTGTTTGGCAATGACTTCTTTGTCCAGAGTCCCATCAATAACCCGGAACCGTTCCGGTTCTCTTCCGGCAAGGTGCAGAAAGCTTTCCCGTACACAGCGGTGGAACTCCATTTGTTCATTTTCAAAACGATCAAACCCCTCTTTTTCCCGGTTCACGATACGCTTGAATCCGGTTTCCGGAGGAATGTCAAGCAAAAACGTCAAATCCGGTTTTCTTCCGGCAGATGCATAGTCGTTGAGAAAGTCGATCACTGCCATCGGCAATTTTCTTGCACCGCCCTGATATGCACCGGTAGAATCGATATAACGGTCACAGATTACGACTTTTCCCTCCTCCAGAGCCGGAAGGATTTTTTCTCTGGTATGTTGAGCCCGGGCAGCTTCCATGAGAAGCAATTCCGTGGCATCGTGGACTTTTTCCTCTCCGTTGTATGATTTGACTACTGCTCTGATTAATTCGGCGAGGGCAGTCCCCCCGGGTTCTCTGGTCAGAACACACTCTCTGCCGTTATCTGTCAGATATTCTGCCAATCTGGCGACCTGTGAACTCTTTCCGGCTCCTTCCGGGCCTTCAAAAGTTATGAAAAAACCTCTGCTTTTTGACATAACAACTCCATTTTTTGCGGATTTTATTAAAATAAACGGGAAAAATCCGCTTTTATAAGATAGTTCCATTTGCTCATAAGTTCAAATGGTGTTATATTGTATGAAATGAATTTTTTTCAAAAACAATCGCAATTAAAACAAGAGAGGTGAAAAAATGGCAGAATTGTCAAGATCCAGTTATCTGGAAAAGAATGTTGGAAGTTTTCCCGAATGCATTGAGGTCGCCGGAAAACGTTACGAAAAGGTCGATGATCTGCGCTACGGCACCAATCCGCATCAGCCTGCGGCATATTACCGGCCGGTTCAGGAAAATGGTGTCATCGGTGGAATGGAGATCCTTAAAAACGGTAAAAGCGGACTTTCCCAGACCAATCTGGAAGATATTTCCGGAGCTTTGAATATTGTGAAGTTTTTCACCGGCACTCCGGCATGTGCAGTAATGAAGCACGTCAATCCTTCCGGTGCTGCGGTCGGATGCCCCGGAGAATCACTCTGCGACGTTTATCTCAAAGCCAGAGATGCTGACGCCCGTGCCGCTTTCGGCAGCGTGATCGCTTTCAATGTCGAGGTCGATGCTGATACCGCCAATGCGATAATGAGTACATTTGTGGAATGTGTCGTTGCTCCGGCGTTTACCGAAGAAGCTCTGGCGATTTTCCATGATTCGGAAAAATTCAAACTCAACAAGCATGTCCGCATTATCCGTTGCGGAAATCCGGATCTGCTCCCGAAATATTGTTCAGATGCAGCAGCTGCCGTCGATACCGTAAAAGTGCTTGCTGACGGTTCTCTGATTGTGGCTGCTCCGCTGCTGACTTCTCTGAAAAGTGTTGCGGATCTCAAACGGGCCAAAGGTGAGAACAGCCGCTGCGGCGTGCAGGAATCCAATGCTCCGTGCAGCGATGAACAGTTGCGAGATCTGCTTTTCTCATGGTATGTCAACCTCAGCGTCCGTTCAAATGGAGTGGTGATCTGCTCCAATGGTCAGACTCTTTCCGTGGGAACTGGTGAACAGGATCGCGTCGGTGCTATCGAACAGGCTATTGCCAAGTTTGAGCAGAAATATACCGGAAACGGCAAGCTGGCAGGCTCTGTCATGTCCAGCGATGGTTTCTTCCCCTTTGAAGATGGCGTGGAAACTGCTGCAAAATCCGGAATCACTGCGATTATCGCACCGGCGGGCAGTCTGCGCGATGCTGATGTGATCAAACGTGCCAACGAATTGGGCGTTGCTCTTTTCCATGCACCGGAACGTATATTCTCTCATCATTGATCTGAAAATCTCCCAAGTGAACATAAGGAAAAGTTAACATGGCAAAAGAAGATGTAAAAAATTTAGAGAAGGCTCTTGATGATGATGAGCGTATCGAGCTGTTTTTAAGTAAACACTGGAAAAAAGTTCTTGGCGCGGCTGTTGTGATTCTGCTTGCTGGTGTAGTTGCATACTCGATTTACTACACCAATAAGAAAAACACTGAAAAAGCTACTTTGGAACTGGCAAGTGCCAAAGCTGAAAATCTGCCGGCTTTGCTGGAAAAACATTCTGATGTTCCCGGTGCAGCATTTGCCCGTTTGCGTCTGGCTCATTATCAGTTCGAAAAAAAGCAGTATGAAGAAGCCGCCGGAAATTTTCTGGCATTTGCCAATGATGCATCCACTCCGAAAGAACTCGGCATCCATGCCCGTTTTTCTGCCGGAGCCTGCAAAGAGTATGCCGGTAAATCAGACGAAGCGTTGACAATTTACCGTGCCGTGTACGATGATCAGGCTGCCAGTATCGCTGCGCGCAATGAAGCGGCATTTCAGCTCGGCAGACTCTATCTTTCAATGGACAAGAAAGATGAGGCAAAGAACATTCTCAAAAGTGTTGCCGAGGCTGAATTGATCAATAATCCGGCAGATCCGGGTGTTGCTGCCGGAATGCAGTGGCAGGGAATGTGCAAAGCTCTTTACGAAAGCATTGATTGATCCGGAAAAACGTTATGATAGAATTATCCCGCAAAGAACACAGTTTGCTGCACAGCCTTTTGACCAGAGCCGGAAGAAAGAAAACCGGCTGTTGCCGGTGTGAGGGGTTGCGGGCTGTCAGAGAATTGCTGGATTTCTATCCTGAAAAAGTTCGCTTTATCGCCGTCACGGAAAGAAGTGCCGGCGATTTTGCAGCTTATGAAAAGTTGTTACGGATCGTGCCGGAAAAGATATTTGCTGATTTTTCCGGCACAGTTACCACCCAGGGGGTTATTGCTGTTGCAGATATTCCGCCGGAAGCGGTCGGGGATATTCGCGGTGACTTCATCCTTGCCCTTGACCAATTGGGAGATCCGGGCAATTTCGGGACGATAGCACGCAGCTTGCGTGCTGCCGGTCAGCATGAGTTGTGGTACACCAAAGGATCGATCGATCCGTGGGGGGATAAAGCGATCCGCTCCGGTATGGGAGTCCAATTCGGGTTGCGCCTGCGCAAGTTTGATACGCTGGCAGAGTTGGCTGAAACCGGTTTGCGTCTGGGCGTGAAAAATGTGTTTATTGCAGACCCTCATCAGGGGGAAAGCTGTTTTAAGTGCGAAGCTTTATTCGACCGTTCGATCATCGTCATCGGTGGAGAGCCCAATGGTGTAATGGGGGCCTATCCCGGAGCAGGACGGGTAATCATCCCAATGCCGGGAGTTTATGAATCAATAAATGCCGCTCAGGCGGCAACCGTGCTGATCTTTGAATCGGTACGCAGAAAAATGGAATAATATTACTGTGGATAAATGGTTGATTCTGTACAGTATTGTTTTTATCGCCGCAATGTTTCTGTGCGCGGTTGTCACTCCGCTTTTCAGAAAATTGGCTCACCGGTGCGGATTTCTGGATTGTCCGGCAAATAACCACAAAGGACATGCAAAGGCAACTGCCCTGCTTGGTGGTGCTGCAATGTTTTCCAGTTGGCTGCTGATGATCATTGCGGGGGTGCTGATTGTCAAATTCCGTCTTTTGCCGGAGTGTTTTGCCGGAGTGTTTTCAATTCATTACGAAGGTTTTGATTATGCCGTTGTCCACAAATTGTTTTATATAGTTGCCGGGGCATTGCTCGCTGTTATTCTGGGGTTGATAGATGATAAATGGGCGCTGAAGGCAAAATGGAAATTTCTCGGTCAGCTGATAATTGCGATTATTGCTGTTGTCGGGGGGAATTTGCGGATCAATCTTTTTGTCGGAAATGAAATTTTTTCTATTGGTCTTACCGTTTTCTGGTTCATGCTGATGATGAATTCCATAAACTTCTTCGATAACATGGATGGGCTCGCGGTTGGAACTATTGCTATTGCGATGGGATTTTTCACTGTAATAGCTGCGATGAACGGGGAATATTTCTTCGCGATCTTTACGGCGTTGAATTTCGGGGTCTGTTGCGGCTTCTGGTTATACAATGCCAATCCGGCAACGATTTTCATGGGGGATTCCGGCAGCCATTTCCTCGGATTCCTTGCGGCATCAACGGCAGCTGGAGTAACTTATTTTGATTTGGATTTTTCCCAATCCCGCTTCCCGGTTCTGATCCCGCTTCTGATATTGGCATTGCCGCTTTTTGATACATTTATGGTCGTATTGATTCGTACACTCAATAAAAAACCTTTCTGGATAGGGGACCATAATCATATTTCGCACCGTTTTGTGCGCATGGGGTTGAGCCGCAGGACTGCAGTCAATCTTGTTCACTTATGTGCGTTGATCATTGCGCTCGGGGCATTGCCGGTTTATCTTGGGGATTTTCATGTTGCGGCAATTGTTTTATTACAGGTCTTTCTGTTATTAGGAATGGTGACTGTGCTGCAATTCAAGCTGGAAGAGAAAAAAGATGCCGTAGAGAAGGTTGAAAAATAATCTCCGGCGGTATATCTTATAAGTAAAGCATATTTTTTTGCATAATATAAGGAGAAAATATCATGTCATTGCAAATTATCACAAAATTGTCAAACCGTTACGGTGCAGATCCGGCTTATGTTCTTGCCGGAGGTGGAAATACCTCTTTCAAGGATGAAAAATATCTCTATGTCAAGCCCAGCGGAGTGTCTCTGGCTGCTATCAAAGAGAGTGATTTTGTTAAAATGGATCGGGAGATTGTCCGCAGTTGTTTTGCTCTGCCGGAATTTGCCGACAAAGATGAACGGGAAGCAAAAGTCAAAAGTCTGATGGCTTATGCTATTGTCGGAGATGGACGCCGTCCGTCTGTGGAAGCTCCGATGCATGAGATATTGCCATTTACTTTTGTTGTTCACACCCATCCGGCACTGGTCAACGGTATGACTTGCGGAAATGATGGTAAGGCTGTTGCGGCAGAGTTGTTCCCGGAAGCACTCTGGGTGGATTATTGCGATCCCGGATTTATTCTTGCCAAAGTGGTTTTCGATCGTTGTCAGGAGTATAAAGCTGCTTTCGGAAAAGCTCCGCAGGTGATCTTTTTGCAGAATCATGGCGTTTTTATCGGGGCAGACAGTGCAGAGGAAATTGATGCGTTGTATGACGGAGTTATGAAAAAACTCGCAAATTTCTGCGCTTCAAAAAATGTGGATATTTCAGAAATCATCCCTCTGGATGCAGATAAAGAAACCGTTATGAAGTTCGCTCCGCAGCTGCGTGGTTTCCTGCGCGGTAATGATGGCGGTAAGCCGGTCACGGTTACCTCCTGTGCTTCATTCGGCATTCCCCGCGGCCCGCTCACTCCGGATCACCTGGTTTATGCCAAAGCTTTCGGTGTGATTTCCGAAAACCCGGAAAAGGCGGTTATTGATGCTTTTATTGCAGAGCGTTCTTATGCTCCGCGGATGGTGGAAGTCCCCGGGAAAGCTGTTTTCTGCGCCGGCAAAAACCGCGCTGGAGCCGCTACCGTACAGGCTCTGGCTCTTAATGGTGCTTTGATTGAAAAAATCGCGGCTGCTTTCGGCGGAGTTCATTATCTGACAGATGCTCAGCGTGAATTTATTGAAAACTGGGAAGTTGAATCATATCGCGCCAAAGTTGCTTCCGGCGGTGCTGCCGGTTTGACTGGAATGGTCGCTGTCGTTACCGGCGGTGCGCAGGGATTCGGGTATGGTATCGCCGAAAGTCTCGCTGCTTCCGGAGCAGATATCGTGGTTGCTGACATGAATGCCGGAGGAGCTGAAAAAGCGGCAGCTGCACTTGGAGCCGGTGCCAGAGGTTTTGCCGTCAATGTTTCAGATGAAGAATCTGTTGCTGCATTGGTGGAAAATATCGTGAAGGAATATGGCGGAATTGATCTGCTGGTTTCCAATGCCGGTGTTGCCCGGGCAGGCAGTGTGAAAACTTTTGCAATGAAAGATTGGGAATTTGTCACCAATGTCAATTACAACGGCTTTTTCCTCTGCACAAAATATTTTGCCCGGGTGATGAGTGAGCAGAATAAAGCGACCGGTTTGTGGAGCGATATTGTTCAGGTCAACAGCAAAAGCGGTCTTGCCGGAAGTAAAAACAATGGTGCTTATGCCGGAAGTAAATTCGGCGGGCTCGGGTTGGTTCAGAGTTTTGCGCTGGAGTTGGTCGCCGATCAAATCAAAGTCAATGCGGTTTGCCCCGGCAACTTCCTTGATGGTCCGTTGTGGAGCGATCCTGAACGCGGTCTTTTTGTCCAGTATCTTGCCGCCGGAAAAGTTCCCGGAGCTAAAACTGTAGAGGATGTGCGCCGTCATTATGAAAGTCTGGTGCCGATGAATCGGGGATGTTTCCCTGCTGATGTCGCCAAAGCAATCGTTTATGCAGTGGAACAGCAGTATGAAACCGGACAGGCGATCGCAGTAACCGGCGGTCAGATCATGTTGAATTAATTATAATTTCAAGGGATTTTACAATATGAAAAAAGGTATTATCGGTGCCGGTAACTGGATACAGGACAGAGTTAAAACCATAGACCGTTGGCCGGGCGAAGGAAATCTGTGTAATGTATTGAAAGAAGAAGCTGCTCCAGGCGGCGGTCCGGCTAATGTTTTGTTTGATCTCAATGCGGCAGATCCTGCTTTGCCGTTGTATGCCGCTGGCAGAGTCGGCAAAGATGCTGAAGGTGATTATCTGCTCAATGAGATCAACAGCCGTGGAATCGACAGTACTTATATGCTCCGCACGGATGAAAGGACAAGTTATACCGATGTCATGTCCGGAGAAGGAAAAAGGACTTTCTTTCATTGCCGTGGCGCAAATGCGGGATTGAGCTTTGATGATTTGTGCGGTATTGATGTGCCTGCAAAATATTTTTATCTGGCATATTTGCTGTTGCTCGACACTCTTGATTCGCCTGATGCAGAGTTCGGAACTCAAGCTGTCCGTTTGCTTAAACGTATGCAGGAAAAAGGATATGAAACGGTGGTCGATTTCGTGTCTGAAGCACCTGAAAAATTCCGGGCTAAAGTTTTGCCGGCATTGCCGTACATTGACCATCTGATCGTCAACGAGGTGGAAACCGCCTGTTGTACCGGAGAAGCGTTGCGTGATAAAAATGGCAAATTGCTGGCATCCAAGTTGCCGGCTGCAGTAAAATTCCTTTTTGACAAAGGAGTTAAAAAAACTGTTGTCATTCACTTTCCGGAAGGTGCTGCTGCCGGTTTGCCGGACGGCACTTATATGTATGTGCCAAGTTTTGACATTGCGAAAAAGGATATTGTCGGAAGTAACGGGGCAGGGGATGCGTTCTGTGCCGGTGTCCTGTACGGGCTGCATGAAAATTGGGATCTGGAAAAGTGTCTTACGCTGGGTGGAGCTTTCAGTAATTTCAATTTGCATTCAGCCACTGCCAGCGGTGGTGCAGTTGCTCTGGATGTGATGTTGAAATTTATGGAGAACGCTCCTCTGTCGCCGT
Organism: Victivallaceae bacterium; assembly: GCA_045534015.1. GTDB lineage: Bacteria > Verrucomicrobiota > Lentisphaeria > Victivallales > Victivallaceae > UBA1784. The sequence goes on from JAZSIZ010000060.1 coordinate 88,495, forward strand.
TGCCGGAAGAATTGGAGTAATTACCCATGCCGGAAACGAATTTTTCTGTGGATGGCGGTTGGGAAAACAATGCATTTCTGCTCCGTACCAATGAGCCGGTTGTTTTTCCTTACTCGCTGGCATCCATAAATGTTGAAAGTGAGCAGGAACTGAATATCGCCGCAATTGACGGTGCGATGAAAAGTGACCGTCTGTTAGCGGTATTCAATGAAATTCCGCCGGCAGGAGAGTTGGAACTTCTGCAAATCAAGGGAGCTTTCCCCCATTTTAACGATGGTGGCATTGAGCGTTGTGCTGTCGGCACTTTAGTCCGGATCATCAAGAAACTTCAAATGCCGGATGGCAGCTGCCGTCTGGCAGTGCGGGGATTGAAACGCATTACCGGTGTCAGTTTGCTTTCCAATGCAGCAAAGCAGCCTATTATCCGTTACCGGGTCATGCCGGAAAGCGGAATGGGGGACAGTGTGCTGATCGGCGGCAGGGTTAAAGAACTTCAGCAGCTTTATATCGAGCTGTTTATGCTGACTCATGGCGCAGATGATGATATGCTGAAATTCTCTGATGTTATGTCTGCAGTACGTCTTGGAGATATGATCGCCGATGCAATACCATTGGCTTATCCGGAAAAATTGATGTTGCTGGTTATGCCGGATGTTGAGCGCAGATTGGAAACTATCGCAGTGTTGCTCAACCGGGAATTGGAACATACCCGGATGGGGATGAAATTGCAGACACTGGTTCAGGAATCTGTGGGAGCATCTCAACGGGAATTTTTCCTGCGTGAACAACTTCGTATAATTCAGGGTGAGCTGGGTGAATTTACCGGCAATGCTGATATCCGGCATATCATGGAGAAAATGGAAACGCTGAATCTGCCGGAAAAGGTGGAAAAGACCATTCAGGAGGAAACCCAGCGTTTGGAAATGCTGCCGACAAATTCGCCGGAATATCATATAAATTACAATTATATTGACACTCTGCTGGATATTCCGTGGCTTGTTTACAGTGAAGATTCTTTAAATTGTAAAAATGCCGAAAAAATTCTGGATTCAGATCACTTCGGCTTGGAAGATGTAAAAAAACGGATATTGGAATTTCTGGCTGTTATGCAACGGCGTCATGATCAGGATGATATTTGCCGGGCACCGATCCTCTGTCTGGTGGGACCACCGGGGGTGGGGAAAACATCGATTGGCAAATCGATTGCCCGTGCGATGAACCGGAAGTTTATCAGAGTATCTTTCGGCGGTGTGCGTGATGAGGCGGAAATCCGTGGTCACCGGCGCACTTATATCGGAGCAATGCCGGGCAGGATCATTCAGAATCTGAAAAGAGCAGGGACAGCCAATCCGGTATTTATGCTGGATGAGGTGGATAAACTTGCCCATGACTTCAGAGGAGATCCGGCGGCAGCATTGCTTGAAGTGCTTGATCCGGAGCAGAATAATGCATTCAATGATAATTTTGTTGAATTGGATGTCGATCTTTCCAAAGTATTTTTTATTGCAACTGCCAACGTTCTGGATGATATTCCCGGACCATTGCGTGACCGGATGGAGATAATTCAGCTCTCCGGTTATACGGCATTGGAAAAAAAGGAGATCGCCAAACGCTATCTTATTCCCCGGCAATTAAAGGAAAATGGATTGCTCAACTGCCATATCAGTTTCCGCACGACCGGGATCAATGAGATCATTTCCGGATATACAATGGAAGCCGGTGTCCGGGAACTTGATCGGGTAGTTGCCCGGGTTTGCCGCCGGATAGCGATGAAATTCACTTCCGGAGAATGGGATGAAAACGCGCCGGTGACTGTCGATAAAAAAATGGTTAATGCATTGCTCGGTGCCAGAAAATTCCTGCAGGATCTCGCGCCTGTGCCTGTTCCCGGGTGTGCTACCGGAATGGCATGGACAAGTGTCGGCGGGGTGATTCTGCCGGTGGAAACGCTTGCATTGCCGGGAGGAAAGGGAAATTTAAAATTAACCGGTTCTCTCGGAAAAGTTATGCTGGAATCTGCGGAGGCTGCATTCAGTTACATCCGTTCCAATCCACCGGAAGGAATCGATGCGGAATTTTTCAACACGCATGATTTCCACATCCATGTACCGGATGGTGCAACTCCCAAAGATGGTCCGTCTGCAGGTATAACAATGGCATTGGCATTGCGTTCACTGTTATTGAAAAAGCCGTTGATCCCCCGTTTGGCAATGACTGGTGAAATTACCCTTCAGGGAAAAGTTACAGCTATCGGGGGAGTACGGGAAAAGTTGGTCGGAGCCATCCGTTCCGGAATCAATAAAGTAATTGTACCGCAGGAAAATGCAAAGGATGTTGCGGAACTTCCGGAAAATATCCGTTCTGCTGTAGAGATTTGTTTTGTCAGTAATTTCGCAGAAGCTGTAAAAATAGCATTCGGGCAATGAGGTGTATTGTGAAGAAGTTCTTGAGCATGTTCGTTGTTGTGCTGATGTTCTTTCCGTCGATGATAATGGGAAATGAAAAAGTTTCAGCTGAAGAATTCGTGGCGCGAGCCCGCAGAAGCAATGGTCAGGCTACCTATGCCAGATTATATGGTGTCTTGCAGTATCGCAGCCGGAACCGGAATGGAAAGCCCAATCCGGTATTGACTATGCCGATTTATTTTGGAACTATTATCCATCCTGATAGGGCAATTGCACAGTTGATACTGGATGATAACGAGGGCTATATGCTTTCACAGGCGCAAGGTTCAGGTGTCACCACAGTCAAGCCGATGAGAAAAGATCAGAGCGACAAGCTGGGGAAGGTCGGAGTGAGAGCATCTGATCTGGTAATGAGTTTCCTTTTTTGCAAAGTGGAAAAAGAGTTTGACAGTGAATTACTCCGCGGCATGATAAAGTGCCGTGTGTTTCTGCTGGATGATGAAGCGAACAAAGAAAAGGTCAAAGTATGGATATCCAGTGAGCATGCATTCCCGCTGAAAGCGGAGTTTTACAAATATGGAGAAAGCTCCAGATACCGTGAATTGGAAGCAAGTGCATTGACCAAAAAAAATGATTTGTACTATGTGCGAAGGATCCGTCTCGAAGGAGATGGGTGGGTGACAAGGATCGATTTCAGTGCAGATAAAGCTGACGTCAATCTGCTTGGCAATCCTCCGCAGAATGTATTTATTCCATTGAAAAAGTAAACTGCTTTGAATTCTTGAGAAGTCCATCGACAATGCCGCTGGGCTTCTTTTTTTATAAGGATAATTTAACTGAAACTGCGGCAACTCCTGAAGAAAACTTATCAATTTCCCCGGAATCAGACCAGTCTGTATCGTCTGTACCGTCCGCACCGTCCGTACAAACGCCGTCCGACACCGCCGCTCCGGTTGAGCAAGTTGGTGAGCAGGGCAATGCTGAAACTGCGGAAAAGTCAAGTGGCGATTCCAAAAAAATCATCTCAAAAATCACCTCTGCCAAAGCGGGGAGCCGTGAGCGGATCATGGCGTTTACCGAACTTCCCGATGGCACACACACCGTAAACGGCAGGAGTTTCACCAAAAAAGGCAATCTTTTCACCCTTGACGACAAAACGCTCAACGCCAAAGAAATCGAGAAAGCTACCCGCACCACCTCTGAAAAGATGCGTAAAACGGTTGAAGAAACCGTATCAGATGCCGGGATCGGTAGTACAACAAATTTTCCACCAAGCGCAAACAAGGTGCTAAAGAATCCGATGCCAGCTATCAGCGTTATCTGGCACACCGTCAAGAGATGCTGAATAAAGCAGATGGTTATCCGCTTGATGCGCTGGCGGCGGCGTATGTTGATAAATTCGGCGGTGATGAGAAAGAAGCTGCTGAAAAAATCCTTAATATGCTGCGTTATTTGAGAAAGCGTGATTTGATCAGCGACCGTGCCGAAGCCAGACAGGAAGTACGGGAGTTTGAAAAAGAGCAGAGAAAAGAAGATATTGCGGCGATGCGTGAACTCAAAGAAAAAGAGTTGACTGCTCAAGTCAATGATCTTTTTGAAGCAGAAGAAAAGCCGACCGTTGACAAACGCTGGGTGCAGATGCACCGCCAGATATATCCCAAACTGTATCAGACAGTGTTTCCGTTTGCTGGAAATGGATGAAAAGTTTTTCTTTTTATTTCTTCGCCGCAGCTTCTGCTGCCATTATACGCAAATCAGTACGCTTGATTTTTCCACTCGTTGTTTTTGGCAGAGATTCTACAAATTCGATACGGCGGGGATATTTGTACGGAGCTGTGTGCGTTTTGACATACTCCTGAATCTCTTTTTTTATCTCATCTGTATCGACTGTTCCCTTGGTCAACACAACATATGCTTCAACGACCTGTCCCCGGATCTCATCCGGCGCACCGACAACCGCACATTCCAACACATACGGCATTTCCATTA
>JAZSIZ010000093.1:0-5788 GCA_045534015.1 Victivallaceae bacterium
GGCAGAAGCATTGTAGAACGCGAATAGGAGCAAGACAAGAGCACACCTTTTTGAATCATCTTTTGCTGATTACCAACTTTTTTACGATTTTTTTGCAAACAACACTTGAAATTCAGTCTCTCATAGGAGCTTGGCAAAAATCCCGTATGCAATCACACCGGATTTGTCACGATTGGCTCGGTGCATTACTGACGGTTTGATTGCTTACCTTGCTGTAACACTTTAAATAGCTCAAACCAACTGCATGAGCAGAATCTGTATTCTCCGGCAAGTTTCAATGACATTGCCGGATAAGTGTCTGCAACTACCGGCAAATGAACAGAAAATACTTATGAACTGATTTTTTATTTGTTAAGGGTTTGCAACAGCCCCATTTTGTACCGTACCGGTTTGATTTATTTATCAGCAGCCGGAGCCGGCGGTCTGCTCCAAACCCGCGGCGGCGGAGCCACCTCTTTGGGCTTGATACGGTAATTTTTCATTCCGAGCAGATTTTCGACCTTTTTCAGCATCCCCATATCTACACGCAATCCTTTCAAGCCGGATTCGACAAAAACGGTTTCCCGGTCATTGACCAGACAGAGAATAGTCCTTGTCCCGTTTTCCGGAACCTGACGGGAACGGCACAATGCCGCAAGATTTTTGAGGGTATCAGGTTTCAGATCTTTTTCATAGATATGCAAATACAATTCCGCTGAATACTTTTCCGGAGCTTCATCAAGCATGTAAAGTTTTTCCACTGCCAGCCGGGGGCGGTCACCCTCATCATTGCGTCTGGCGGTAACTTCCATGATCACTTCCGAACCGGTGGCAAGTTCAATACCGGATTCTTTCAATGCATTCAAAGTGCGTTCATAAAGCATGATTTCGCAGCTGGAGTCCAGATCTTCCAGCAGCATGATACCGAATGGCTTCTGGGTCTTTTTGCTGATTTTAACCGTAAAACTTGATACCATGCCAGCCAGGCGCAGTGACATTGAATCGCTGTGTCTTTCATGCATATCGGCATTGAGGTTTTCCACCTCGGCAAGCGGAGTGGCAAAAGTCTTGAGCAAATGCGCTTTAGGCTGCAAAGGATGACCTGAAACGTAAAATCCCAAAAGCTCCTTTTCGCTTTTCAGCAGTTCAAGCCACTCGAATTCCGGAATATCCGGGATCGGCACACCGGTATCCATGCCGCCACTGTCACCATCGCCGAGCAGATCAAAGAGTGATCCCTGACCGCTGGCTTTATCCTTTGCCTGCTGAATGGCAAATGACATCATCGGTTCGGCAACTGCCAGTATCTGTGAACGGCGCAAACCGAAAGAGTCAAAAGCTCCGGCACGGGTGAGAAATTCCAGCATACGGGAGTTGATCTCGGTTCCGCAACGCTCGCAAAAATCCAGAAAACCGGTAAACGGCCCATCGTTTTTGCGGCTCTCAATAATTTTGCTTGCCGCGGCTTCACCGCAGCCTTTGATCGCTCCCAGACCGAAGCGGATACGTCCTTTATCCACGGAGAAATGGATATTGCTGCTATTCACATCCGGCGGCAGGATCTCAATGCCCATTTCCCGGCATTCATTGATGAAAAATGCCAGTTTTTCGGCATTTTCGATTTCACCGGTCAGCACCGCCGCCATAAATTCAACCGGATAATTCGCCTTGAGGAATGCGGTCTGATATGAGACCACACCGTAAGCGGCAGAGTGGGATTTATTGAATCCGTAACCGGCAAAAATTTTGATTTTTTCCCAGATCTGATCGGCAAGTTCTGCATCAATATCGCTGGCGGCTTTGCATCCGGCAATAAATTTCTCGCGCTGTTCAGCCATGACATCGACCTTTTTCTTACCGATGGCACGGCGCAGAATATCCGCACCGCCCAGACTGAATCCGGCAAGAGCCTGAACCACCTGCATGATCTGCTCCTGATAAACCATGATACCGTAGGTTTCTTTGAGGATCGGTTCCATTTTCGGGTGGTCATAGATGGTAACTTCCTCGTTTTTCTTACGGGCAATGTATTGCGGGATGAACTGCATCGGACCGGGACGGTAAAGAGCCACCAGAGCGATGATATGTTCGATGGTTTCCACGCCGAGGTTGCGGCAGAGATCCTGCATACCGCCGGATTCCAGCTGGAACACGCCGACGGTATCGCCCTTCTGGAGCATGGCATAAGTTTTCGGATCATCCAGCGGCAGTTTGGAAAGATTTATATCCACATTGTGCTGTTCTTTGATCATATCCAGAGCATTACGGATGATGGTCAATGTCCGCAAACCGAGGAAGTCCATTTTGAGCAAACCGAGATTTTCGCACGGCTCTTTGGGATACTGCACGACCATATCCCCGGTGGCACTGCGGGAAAGCGGAACCAGATTGTCCAGCTGCTGATCCCCGATGATGACCCCGGCGGCATGGACACCGGTCTGACGGTTCAAACCTTCAAGGATTTTGGCAAAATCAAAAACCTTCGCCACTTTCGGATCATTTTGAATAAGCCGGGCAATATCCTTGGATTGTTCGATCGCCTTGGGGATGGTCATTTTCAGATCTTCGGGGATCATTTTAGTCAGTTTATTGCCCTCTTCAAAGGGGAAATCAAGCACGCGCGCCACATCTTTGACCACCGCTTTTGCTTTAAGCTGACCGTAGGTACAGATCTGGGCAACGTTGTCAAAACCGTACTTCTGACGCACATATTCAATAACTTCGCCCCGCCGTTTTTCACAGAAGTCAATATCAAAGTCCGGCGGACTGACCCGTTCCGGATTGAGAAAACGCTCAAACAGCAATTCATAACGCAGCGGATCGATATCCGTGATAAGCATCAGATATGCCACCACGCTTCCGGCACCGGAACCGCGTCCGGGGCCGACCGGTATACCATGTTCCTTACCCCAGCGGATAAAGTCGGAAACCACCATGAAGTAACTGCAGAATCCGGTCTTTTCAATAACGTTCAACTCATAATTCAGACGATCCATGATCTGCTGCTGCTTCTCAGTAAGCTCCATTCCTTCGGTATAGGAAAAATCATAACGCATAGGCAGATTGGAACAGCACACATCAAACAGCACTTTACGGTCAGCTTCCTTGCCGTCCGGCATATAGAAAACCGGATAGTGGCTGGTCTTGTAATCAAATTTCACCGGATCAGCGGCACAGCGGTCGCAAATCAATTTTGTATTGCTCACAGCTTCCGGAACATCTTTGAAAAGATCACTCATCTCCTGCGGAGATTTGAAATAAAACTCCTGTGTCGGAAAACGGAAGTGATCCTCACTCATTCTGCCGCCGGTCTGGATACAGAGCATGATTTCGTGCGCCTCGGCATCCTCTTTACGCATATAGTGGACGTCATTGGTCGCCACCAGATTGATATTGCGGCTGCGGGCAAGCTGGATAAGTTTGGGGTTGACCTCTTTTTCCTCGGGCATGTTGTGATCCATCAACTCGATAAAAAAGTTTTCCTGCCCGAAAATTTCCAGATAATCATCCAGCGACTTGTTTGCTCCTGCCATATCACCATTTGCCAGCTTCCGGGGGATCTCACCGGCAATACAGGCAGAAAGGGCGATGATCCCCTCATGGTAACGGGCAAGCAGCTGTTTATCACAGCGGGCTTTGTAATAAAGTCCGTTGCGCCACGATTCACTCATTATTTTACAGAGGTTGTGGTAACCTTTCTGATTTTCCGCCAGCAGCACAAGGTGGAAACCTTTGATGAATTCCACCGCCGGATTGCGATCCTGAAGCGTGGTGGGCGAAACGTAAGCTTCCACACCGATGATCGGATTGAGATTCTCTGCGGTAAGTTTCTTGTGGAATTCCTCCGTGCCGCCCATATATCCGTGGTCGGTAATGGCAATACCGGGCATTTCCATCTCTTTTGCCATTTTGATCAAACCGGAAGCGGTACATGCCCCATCAAGCATGCTGTAGTGGGTATGCAAATGCAAATGAACAAAATCAGCTGGCATAACTTACCTCCGGCATCAGTTTTTCAGACTCTGAAGCGGTGCGGGAATCCGTCCGCCGCGTCTGATCATAACTTCGGGAGAGAAACGGGAAACCGGGATCACCGGGGCTTCACCGAGAAGTCCGCCGAAACAGATCATATCTCCGGCTTTGCCCGCCGGTATAAGACGCACCGCAGTAGTTTTGGTATTGACCACACCGATAGCGATTTCATCGGCGATGATACCGGAAATGACCGCTTCATCAGTATCGCCGGGAATGGCGATCATATCCAGACCGACTGAACAGACGGCGGTCATGGCTTCAAGTTTTTCCAGAGAAAGCGCACCGCATCTGGCGGCTTCGATCATGCCGGCATCTTCTGACACCGGAATAAATGCTCCGGAAAGTCCGCCGACGTGGCTGGATGCCATAACTCCGCCTTTTTTCACTGCATCATTGAGCATGGCAAGCGCAGCGGTCGTTCCCGGACAGCCGCACTTTTCCAGACCGATGGATTCCAGAATATACGCCACGGAGTCACCGATAGCCGGAGTGGGGGCAAGAGAAAGATCTACAATACCGAAAGGCACGTTGAGCCGGTCACTGGCGACCTTTGCCACCAATTGTCCGACCCGGGTGATTTTGAAAGCGGTTCGTTTGATGGTTTCTGCAATTTCAGTGAGATTGCACTTGTTACCGGCACGGCGGATGGCGGATGCCACCACCCCGGGACCGGAAACACCGACATTGATGACCGTTTCCGGTTCGCCCATACCGTGAAAAGCACCTGCCATAAACGGATTGTCTTCAGGCACATTGGCAAAAACCACCAGTTTGGCGCAGCCGATGGCAGAATTTTCTTTGGTCAGATCGGCAGTTTCCCGGATCACTTTGCCCATCAATGCCACGGCATCCATATTGATACCGGCTTTGGTGGATGCCACATTGACCGATGAACAGAGCCTTTCGGTAGTGGCAAGAGCTTCCGGAATAGCGGAAATAAGCGTGCGGCTGCCATTGGAAAAACCTTTTTGCACCAATGCGCTGTAACCGCCGATAAAGTTGATCCCCAATTCCCCTGCCGCCCGGTCGAGGGTACGGGCTATGCCAAGTGCGCCATCCCGGGAGATCCCGCCGCACATCAACGCCACCGGAGTGACGGAAACCCGTTTATTGATGATCGGTATACCGTACTCTTTTTCAATATCCGCCCCGGTCTGCACCAGATTGCCGGCATGGAACATGATTTTATCATAGATCTTTGTACAGAGGCGTTTTTCATCATCGCACTGACAATCAAAAAGTGAGATACCCATGGTAATGGTACGGATATCCAGACACTCATCTTTTATCATGTTTATTGTTTCAAAAATATCATTGCTTTTGAGCATGGGGAAATTCCTTTCAGATCCGGTGCATGGCATTGAAAATATCTTCGTGCATGGTATGTATTTCCAGACAATTGGCTTTGCCCAATTCGCTCATACGGTCGACAAATACAGTGAACGGAGCGGAAATACGGTCGATCTCCACCACCATGATCATGGAGAAATATTCCTGCAGAACGGTCTGGGAAATATCGACGATATTGACATCAAATTCGGCACAGACACTGCTGACTTTGGCGATGATGCCTACGGCATCGCATCCGGTGACACTGATCACAGCTTTCATAAAAAGATCCTTTCAGATAAAAAGTTAGTGTCAAAATTCTTTAACACACATTCCTTTAATTATTTGATAATCAATATATTAATTGCAAAAACTGCAATTTCCTTATATTTTTTTCTAAAAAAGGGTGACAAAAGAGCCACTTTGTTGTAAATTATCTTGTCCC
>JAZSIZ010000078.1:0-32930 GCA_045534015.1 Victivallaceae bacterium
CCTGTTGTCTCGCTGCTCCGTTGTCGCAGCTCAATCAACGCTTTTTTCAAAAAAGCTTGGCAAAAATCCCGTATGCAATCACTCCAGATTTGTCACGATTGGCTCGGTGCATTACTGACGGTTTGATTGCTTACCTTGCTGCAACACTTTAAATAGCTCAAAACAAATGCATGAGCAGAATCAGTATTCTCCGGCAAGTTTCAATGACAGTGCCGGATAAGTGTCTGCTACTACCGGCAAATGAACAGAAAATTCTTCTGAACTGATTTTTTATTTGTTAAGGGTTTGGCAACAGACACTTTTTTGTTATTGACGGAAGATAATTACAACGCACGTTCCTGCGGGGAATCCATATCGACCATCCTGCCGCCGAAACGGGGAGAGCGGAAAGTGATCACATCCAGCAATGCCGCCGCCCTTGCCAGAGATTCCCGGAAGCGGTTCTTGTATTTCCAATAGGGCAGATCAATATCTTCCGCAGCAAACCCGTATGCCTCTATCCCATTTGCCCGGGCAAGAAAAATTGCCCTTTCACTGTGAAAACGTTGAGAAATCACAAGGTATTTTTCTGCTCCGAATATTGTTTTTGCCCGAACCACAGAGTCAAGTGTACTGAATCCGGCATAATCGCAATATATCACCTCATCCGGCACGCCCCTTTCCATAAGAGCCTGACGCATTGCTTCCGGTTCATTATATCCTTTGCTTCCATTATCGCCGGAAAGAATAAATTTTTTTACTTTCCCGGCATGATAAAGTTCTGCGGCAGCATTCATCCGGCTGCGGAAAAAGAGATTCGGACGACTGCCGATAACGGGGGAACACCCCAAAACCACCCCAACCTCATATACAGGGATTTCTGAAACATCATTATACACATCATCAGCCTGACAGCAAACCAGCAAATTGCCAAGTGCCAGAAAAAATGTCCCGGCAAACACAAAAAGCAGTGTAATACAGCATGTAATCTTAACGCCTTTCCGGTGTCGTGCCGGAAATGTTTGCTCTGTTTTTTCAGTAAGATTCGACAATTTTCCAAACTCCGCCAACTTTATTGAGTTTAAGGGTCATCTTTTCGATTTTGCCCTTTGCCTGATATTTTGCCTCCACAGTTGCACTGTTTCCGGATATTCTTTCAGAGATGATCTCTACCTTGTCATATCCGGCAAATTCTTTCAACACCTCATTCCTGTATTCAGGAGTATCTTTGATAACCTCGTGGATCATTTTGAGCATTGCGGCGATTTCTTTATCACCGACAACTTTTTCTGCAGTTGTCAAATCAGCTTTTGCCATGCTTATAAAAAATGTTTTCACCGCATGGGAAGGTGTCCCGTTTTTGATTTCAGCACCGGAAGCACTGAAAATGAATACCGTCAATACAAGAACAACAAAAATCACAGATAATTTTTTCATAGCGACCTCCTTTTTCCGGTAATTCAAACTGAATTATAATGTAACACCGGTGGAATAAATTTCAAGCATATTCCCGATAAATTTATTTTCAATATTTGCTTTCAGTACGATCCGGCATTATATTCAATATGAAACTAAAAAGGGGATATTATTATGAATATAGAATTACAGAAAATCGATACCGGATTCAAAGGGAATTACTGCTATACCCATGCAAGAGGCGCACTCATGCCGGATGGATTCGCCGTAATTACAACTCAAGTGCTTGATCTTGCCGGATGTGATGTCTTTTTCGGAATGCAGATGCTTACCAGCTGTGATGGCGGAAAAAACTGGTCGGAAATAAAAAAATCAGAAACTCTTGTCAGAAAGAAACTTGATAACGGCTGTGAACAGGTGTTCTGTGATGCAACTCCTTTTTATCACAAAAAAAGCGGCTCATTGCTCCTGACAGGACACGATGCGCTTTACGGAGAAAAAGCCTTGCTCCCCGCCCCACGCCCCAGGCACACCTTGTGGAGCGTTTTTGACCGGGAAAAAGGCGACTGGACACCATTTAAGCAAATCACCATGCCGGATGAGAAAAAGTTTTTTTCCTGCGGCAGCGGCAGTGGACAAATCTGCGAATTGGCAAACGGAGATCTGCTCATCCCGGTATACTTCATGTCATACGATGAAGCAAAAGATCCGTGGCATAACACCTATCACACGATGGTGATGCGCTGCTCTTTTGACGGCATGGAGATCAAAATTCTGGAATATGGAGACACGCTTTCAACAACCACCCCGCGCGGATTGTACGAACCGTCAATAATCAACTTCAAAGACAGATTTTTCCTTACCATGCGAAATGATGAATGTGGTTATGTAACTTCCGGCAAAGACGGTCTGAATTTTGATGATCCGCAAGTACTCTGTTTCGATGACGGAAGCGAATCCGGCAATTACAATACCCAGCAGCACTGGCTGATTTGCGGTGGTCAATTGTATCTGGTATACACCCGGAAAAATGCCGGTAACGACCATGTTTTCCGCCACCGCGCGCCGCTTTTCATCGCCCGTTTTGATACGGAAAAAATGTGTTTGATCCGTTCCACGGAAAGAATCGTTGTTCCGGAAAGAGGCGCAAGACTGGGGAATTTCGGCTGTGTAAATGTTTCAGATACAGAGGCATGGGTGATCGCTTCAGAATGGATGCAGACCAATCCGCCTGATCCGTATGATTGGACCGTATGTATGAAATACGGCAGTGATAATTCAATATTCGTTGCAAAAGTTACCGCCGGATAAAGCGGGAAATCAGACCATTCTGTCTTCCCAAAACACAGAGCTTCACCGGCAGAACAACCGGAATACGCCGGCAGGTTCTTTATTACAACACCCGGGAACATTTGATATTTTTACCGCCCTCTATGGGAAAATAGACAAATCCCGGAGGACCGCCGACATGCCATTTGATCGAACCGCGGAAACGATTTTCCGGATCCCATAAACCGTGAGTCATTCTGCTGACAACCGGTACGGATCCCAGACCGGCTTCAAGATCGATTCCGTTGATAACCACATAGATCTGATGGCTTTTCATACCGAAAAGTCCATTTTCCCCGGCAACAACCACCTTTTGATTATGCTGGGCAACCACATGATTTATCAAACTCAAATGGGTGCTGTCCATAAAAACTATACCGTTTTCACAATTGTGGACATAAAGATAAGCAGCGTTGATATGTTCTCCGAAAACAAATCCGTAACGGAAGCCCTGAACCGCAACGTTGTCGATAACCTGATGATCATTCTGATCACCGGAAGCAATCAATCCGGCAGTGTGGCAGGGATTGGGCTGCAGCTCCTTTTTCAAATAATAGTCGCCGACATTGTCATCCAAACAGAATTGACTGGAGCGGACACAAATACGGCTGGCATTCTGTAAATTTACTGCACTTTGCGTGGGATACATCCGGTCTTTATGCAATTTCACCCGGAATTCAAGATTGGTAATGGAAACCTGCGTTGTACTGAATTTTCCGGCACCACTACTTCCCTGCACAGTTGCCAGAAGCGCATAAGGCCGTTCCCCGGGATCACGGATCTCCGGAGCATCCCAATCACTGAAAATGTAAGTATTCAAAGCTCTCATCGTACCGAAGCGGGTGGTTTTGAGATTTTGTTTGCCATGCGCCGGCGGTCTGACCTGATAAGTATAAAGCAGCTGGCAGGGCATTTCCCCTTCAAATTCAATATTGCTGCTCACCGGCGGTATGTAAAGCTGCCCCCGGCAGGGTTTACCGTCAACTGTTTCAACCGCCGCTCCGGCAACCCGGTAACCTTTCGGCGTATACGGGAAACGGATCTTGCCGCCGCCGCGCGCTGACATGAAGTTTATCGCAGCCTGGATCGCCGCCGTATCATCGGTCACGCCATCACCTTTTGCCCCGAAATCCATCACGGAAACTCCGTTGCCACCGGAAAGATCAATATTCCGGCAACCGCAGAAAAAAAGCAACGGACAGCATATTGTTAAAAGCAGAAAAAACCTTTTCATAAAATCCCTCTCTGTCTGAAATTGAGTAAAAGTAATATAGCACCTGCCGCTTTTTTTTCAAGCTGACAATAATTTTTTCAGGAAAACATTATCTTATCCGAAAAAACAGGTAATGTCTCGAATTTTGTGAAACTGAAATATAAATTTGCAAAAAAACATAATTTTCAATGTATGAAACATACCAATCAATGGCAGGATCCTTTTCATATCTGGTACAGTCTATCCCCTGATTCGCTGATATCGATATCGCAGATCTCCTGCAGGAATTGACACCGTGTTCACGCATGGCAGAATATGCAACGATCCCATTCGATCTGAATGATTGGAAAAAATCAAAACTGTAATAAAAATAAAACGGAACTGCTGCAATTTTTTACATCCGTTTTGCAGCAGTTCCCTGTTTCTGAAAATAAAAAACTTCCGGCAATTACCATTTGCCTGTTATAAGTAATGATTTTCCGGATTTTATCACGGCACACTTTTTGATCTTTTCCAGACGGATTTCTGTATCATCATCACAGAAAACAAGATTCTGATCCGCATCTTCAAGATGAAGTTTTCCACGCGAACTGATGGCGTTTTCGTGAAAATCTTTCATTGTTATTTCATAAAGCGCACCCAGTGTTCCCAGATCGTTCCACTGAAACGAAGCCTGCTTGACTACAACATTGTCCGCTTTTTCCATAATGGCGTAATCAATGGAAATTTTATCACAGTTTTCAAAGTCATTCACATATTCACCGCCATTTGCCCATGATTCAAACTTTTCGTACAATCCCGGATTATACTTTCTGAATGCATCGGCAATCGCTTTGATCTGCCAGACAAAAATTCCGCAGTTCCACCAGTAGTTGCCATCCATCATATAGTGCTGTGCGGTTTCAAAATCAGGTTTTTCTTTGAAGGCATTGACATTATATACCCCGGGGGCAATCTTTTCTCCGGCATTGATATAACCGTAACCGGTTGCCGGTTTATCCGGAGTTACTCCGAGAATCGTAAGAAAACCATTCTGCGCCTGCTCAATACAATCCTGCAAATCTTCCTGAAAACGCTTCACCGGAGTAATCCGGTGATCAGCCGGCAGCACGATCATCGTGGCATCTTCACATCTTCTGCGGATCAATGCCGCAGCCAGAGCGATACAGGGAGCGGTATTTTTCCGGCAGGGTTCGGCAATGATATTTTCCTCCGGCAGCATCAATATTTCTCTGGCACAGATTGCAGATTTTTCATCTGTGACCACAAAAACATTTTCTGCATTCAACAGCGGAAACAATCTTTGTACGGTATCTTCCAGCAGGGTCTGCTGACCATTCAGACTGATCAGAGGTTTGGGACGTTCTTCAGTACTCAACGGCCACAATCTTTCACCTTTTCCACCCGCCATAATGACGGCAAAAATTTTATCTTTGGCAATTTTCATAATTATTTTCTCCTGATACCGTGCAGTAATTTTGTATGAAAAAGCAACCGGCATCTTATATTCAATTTATGCGGCAGATATACATTTTTTCCGGCGATACTGTTGACCAAATCCTGAACCACTTCTTTCTGCGGCAGAGCCAAACGCAAAAAACCATCCCTTATTTCTGCCGGATCGATGGGATTTTTCACCCAGTACTCCACATTTTCCGCAACACTTACGGCATTAGCGTCAGCATAACGCACCGCAAAATCCGGCAGCAGCGTATCTCTGCCGCCCAGATTTTCGGTATTGACTACCGGAACTCCGCAAAGAGTATACTCACCACAGGAAAACATCGCCCCTTCCACAGCGGAAAGCGCAAGTCCGCATGCCGATTCACAAATTTTTCTGCCGATAAAAAATGATGGGACTTTCTGACTCCACTTCGCATTGGGAAAACGGGCGATCGTTTGCGTAAAATAATCTTTTTCCTTTTCGGCAAAACTTCCGATCAGATGCAGATTATTTACTTTTTCTGCCAGTTCATGCCGTTTGAATGGCGTAATACGGGCAATATAAAGAGCATCAAATCTGCGCTTTCCTGCCTTTGCCAGCGGATAGCGTGCCGGATCAAGAAAGGCATTGTGGCTGGCAAGGTATACTTCACAAAACTCCCGGATGATCCCGACTTCCGCCGGAGCATTGGCAAGAATAATAAACCTTGCTTCCGGAAAAGCTGCTGCTGCTTCAGTAAGACGTTTTTTCAATTCTGCGGCAACTTCCGGCAATTCAGCAGACCAGCCCAACTGCAAAAGCATGGTAAATTTCTCCTGCTGCGGAATCGCCCGCTGAAATGCAGGCAGATTACGCAGAAAATCCATTTCAAACGATGCTATGATCTTGGGCGAATGATTCAATACATAAGCCGGCAGATAATTAAAAATACTCATTTAACACTCTTCCATTCCCGGTATTTTATCAGATTTTGAGTACGTTTCATGGCGTTGGCGGCAATATTTCCGGCAAATATGGAAATGCAGTTATTGGTAAAGCTGCCATTGCTGACATGCAGCAGTTCCACCGGACATTTGATTTCCAATACTCCACGCTCCGGGTTGATGACTGCTCCGCAAAAGTTTTTCACCTCAACTTTGCGCCAGAAAATATTTTTATGTTCAGGCATATAAAACACTGCTTTGCTGTTTTCACGGGCAGTGCCGATAGTTTCATCCGTTTTCCAATTCACCGGATTGATATTGTAAACACCCTTTTTCTGCAACGGCTCATTTATTTTTTCATCATTGATGCAACTTCTCCAGGTAATAATGACCCCGAATTCATCACCGTTTCCGGCTGCTTTCAAATCATTCCAGTAAAAATCTTCTGCGATCTCCGCTGCCGTTTTCGGCTGCATATCCGGCAGATAAGCGGCAATAAAGCCATTTTTCACGCAGATTCCTTCAACATTCTGCATCGCCTGATAAAGCAAATCAGCTCCCCTGCCTTCAGCAAGCAGAACAAAAGGATGACCATCTTCGTGAAAATTTTCGAGATAATATTCCAGTGCTGCAGTGACATTTTTCACATCCGGCGTCTGGATTTCCGGAGCAAAAACCCGCACTCCCCTGCCGAAAATATCATTGGTATGAGTCTTTGTCCAGTTGAATTGAATATCATGCGTATCACCGTACCCCACCGGAGCTTTGCCAATGTAAAACAAATCAAATTTTGAATAGTATTGCGGAATATCATTTTCCCGGATCAACCAGTTCGTCCCGTAATCATACGGTGAAGTTGATGTACATCCGGTAAAAATAAGAACCGCAATCGCAACAGCAAACAGACAGAAAACTTTTTTCATTTTTTCCTCCATAATTTACTCCAAAAAACTCTGATTATAAATAAAGGATTTCCTACAATATAACGTTTGAATAATCTGACCGGTTCACAGTAGAGCCGGAAACACCACTCGATATTGAGTTTGCGCATCCACAACGGAGCCCGGGGGATACGCCCTGAAACAAAATCCAGTAATCCCCCTACCCCGACTGCCACACAACCGGGCAATTTATCAAGATTACGGTTTATCCACTCCTCCTGTTTCGGCACTCCCATGGCAACCAGCAGAATGTCTATTTTCAATTCCGCAAGTTCGGCAAAGATCTGTTCTTCACTTTTCTCTTTGAAAAATCCATCAGCGCAACCGGCAAAATCAGCTCTGCCATTCAAAGCTTTTGCATTTTCCAATGCTTTTGCCGCCACTCCGGGGGCTCCGCCGAAAAGATAAATGCGGTAAGGTTTTTCCGCCAGAAGCGGAAACATATCGGTTCCGTTTACATTCTCTTCGACTTTGAATCCCATCATCTTTGCTCCGATTTTTGCACCGATCCCATCAGCGAAAACAAAGAAACACTTTTTGAGGATCTCTTTATACGCTCTGTTTTTATAAGCTATATTCAAGCAATGGGCATTGATGAATGCAATATGACAGGATTGTTTGCTTTTAACCAGAATTTCGATTTTCTGCAAAGCTTCATCCATCGTGCCGCTGAAAAACGGCACTCCGAAAACCGATGCTTTCCGGTTGCGGAAAATATCAGTCAAACTGCCGGCTGTATTCTGCCAACTGAAACCGGCAGCTTTTTTTCTGCCTTTTTCAATCAACTCATTCTGATAATCCGTACTGGAAAGGATTTTTTTCATGCTTTCAGCAATTGCCGGAACAGAAGCCGGATCAAAAAGTTCTGCGGCTCCTCTACCGAGTTCGCCCAGCGAAGAATTATTGGAACATGCACAGGGAACTCCGGCATGCATTGCCTCAAGCAGTGACAGCCCGAACCCCTCAAAGTGTGACGGAAATATGTACATCGTACTTTGCGCATAAAGCTCCGGGATCCGGGCAAAATCAACAAATCCGGTAAATTTGAAGCGATCCTTGCATGGAGATTTTTCTGCATATTCAAAAACCTGTTCCGCACCGTTCCAGCTTGCCCCGGGCATGACCAGAGTACAGGTACTGCGCAGATTTTCAGGCAGAAGCTCAAATGCTTTGAGCAGATTCAAATGGTTTTTACCCGGATGCTCGATACGGGAAATATAGAGTATCTGTTTGAGCTTTTCCGTCTGTACCGGAACCGGAGGAGTAAATCCATTGTACACAACTGTGATTTTTTCTTCCGGAATGTGCCAGTATTTTATAAGGTCTTTTTTTGTCGATTCACTTATAGCCACAATACTTTGCGCTTTGCGGACGTAATGCGGCAGCACCTTTTTGATATAGAACATCCGGAATTTATCATATTTCACCGGAACATGATACTGCGACAAATCATGCACCACCGCGATTGTAAAAAGCGGGTAACGGCAGAATACCCGGCGGTTGGCGGCAAGCATGATACAGAAATCAAACTTTTTCCACTTGATTCGCCACGGCAGAATGAATAAACTGTAAAGCATGGAAAATAATGCCCGCCGCTTTTTTATCCGGATAAGTTCAAATCCTTCAAATTCAGCAGCTCCGTCATCCTCTACGATCAAAGTCAACTCATGCCCGGCATTTTTCAACGCATTGACCACCTCACGGATATAGACGGAAATACCTGATTTACCGTTGTCAAAAGGTATTGCTGACAGTAAAATTTTCATTTCAGCACCTCACAAAGTTCATGGAATTTCTCAACAAATCCGGATTCTGAAAACTTATCTTCAACTCTTTGCAATGCATTACTGCCCAATTGCTTGAGTTTTTCCGGATGCAAATAAAACTGTCTTAAAGCTTTTGCAGCACCAAGTAAATCTTTTTCCGGGATCAATGCTCCGCAATCTTCTGAAAGATACTCCCGCACTCCGCCTAAATCAAAAGCCATGACCGGTACTCCGTGTGCCATTGCTTCCAAACCGACCAATCCGAATGGCTCCTGCCAGCGGATCGGAAAGAAAAACAGATCGCAATTTTTCCACAACATTTCCGGATCACTGACAAAACCGGTAAAATGCACCTTGTCTTGCAAATGATATTTGTCCCGCAGATTTTCCAGCATCTTACGGTCATTGCCGTCACCGGCAATGGTACACTCAAAAGGTATCTCAAGTCCGGCAAGTGTTTTCAACATCAGATCCGCCCCCTTGCCCCGGATAAGCTGCCCGAGAAAAAGGATCCGCAACACACCATCCGGCATAAAAGTATGCCCGCCGGATGCCGTTCTGATAAATGCCGGAAGTTTGAATAATTTTTCAAATCCATTCCTGCGCAGATTTTCCGCCATGAAATCCGACAGCACCAGTGCTGGAAATTTGCGGTACTCTGCCAGCGGCGGAGCTTCATTACGGAACAGAGAACAGAATTT
The DNA here is from genome assembly GCA_045534015.1 of Victivallaceae bacterium. GTDB lineage: Bacteria > Verrucomicrobiota > Lentisphaeria > Victivallales > Victivallaceae > UBA1784. The sequence continues at coordinate 9,713 of JAZSIZ010000078.1, forward strand.
GCAGATCAATTTATTATATCTGCGGTGGCAATTTATTCTGCCGACCGGCATATAATAGTGGTGTCTGCGGCAGTAGATATTATGGTCGTGTGCAAAAAATAATGTTTTCTTTTCCGGCAGATTTTTCAACCACTCCGGAGGTATTATATTATGGATCACCACCAGATCAGCAGATGCAGGAAAATTATCTTCTCCGGAAAATTTTTCAATGCTGTCAAAACTTTGAGCAAACTTTTCCTGATCCCTGCCGCCATTTTCAATGTACAGACAGTGTACCGCAAAACCATTGCGCCGCAGCAAAGCCGCACTTTTTTCCATATAACGCTCAATGCCGCCTATGATCCCATTGTATCTGCCGATGTAAAAAATATTTTTCATAACAGCTCCCGGTAAATATCTGTCAATCTGGCGGAAATATTCTGCCAGTTGTATCCGGCAGCTGTCTTGATACCACCGGCAATGAGCTTTTCACGCAAATCATCAAGTCTGCAATATGCCGCCAGCAGAGCATCGATATTATTGTCTTCAAAAAGCAGGGCATTTTCCCCGTCAACAAGAAAATCTTTCAAACCACCGACCGCAGAGGCTATCAGCGGGATCCGGGCATCCAAAGCTTCCAATGCCGCAATGCCGAATGGTTCGTGCCGGGATGGCAGAATAAAGCAGTGAGCTGTCTTCAATGCCTGCAAAAGTTCAATACTGTCCGGCGGCAGACCTGGAATCACTGTCAACCGGGAACTTACTCCGGATACACCAGCTTCTTTCTTTAATTCATCAAAATACCATCCGGCGGTGACCGGTCCAATCAGCAGCAAATGCGTATCATCATACTTTTTAAGCAGTTCCAGCAATATCTTCTGATTTTTCTGATAATCAATGCGCGAAATGCAAAGTAGAAGTTTTGCAGTTTCAGGAATATTGTATTTTTGCCTGAATCCGGAAGCATCCGGCAATTCCCGGTGCAAAATACCATTGGGAAAAAGTTCAACCCGCCTGTCAGGATAACGTTTTTGAAGCTCTTTAACCTCCTCACAGCTTAATGCCAGAAGAACATCTGCACGGCTTTCCGGAACAAATCCGGTACGGAAAATACGGTCAACAATACCGCCATAACTGAATTTGTGTTTCAGCGGTTTGAGCATCAAAGCCATCTCCTGCTCCGGAATGGCGCATGACCCGCCATGCAAACTCATCAAAGCCGGCACCGCAAGCTTACGGGCAAGACGCATGGAATATTTTGCCACTCTGCCGCCGGCATGAATGTGAAATATATCATAGCCGCCGGATTCAAGAGCTTTCAAAAGTTCCGGAACCAGAGGATTGCCGCCTTTTTTGTCCAGCGCAGCTTTATCTTTTTCCGGCATGGGAAAATATGGATAAAAATACGGGAACCGGCGGATAGTGATCCCGTCGATTATTTCAGTCCCGGTCTTATCCAACGCCGCAGTACAGAGTATTTCCGGAACCAAGCCCCGGGCTTTCTGCTGCAAGGCAATATTCCAGACTACGCTTTCTGTGCCACCCCATTCGGCAAAAGTAAAACGGCGGACGATATGGGCGATCTTCATTGCTTTGTCCCCCGGTAATAACTCATTTTCTGCACGTAACGGTAACGCGGTGCATAAAACAGCTCTTTCCACGCTCCACATCTGATCACATAGATCCAATCACGCAAAGTTTCTGCAAAAACCGTTTTCCATGTCCGCAAAAGACCGGGTGATTTTTTACCCATCTGCCGATCCGCCACTCCTTCATTGAAAAAACGTTTTTTAACTTCCGCCAGAGTGTAATTGTGCGAATGTTCCACCACGGCATCCGGAACATACACTATTTTCACCTCCCGGCGGTTGACCCACTGGGAATCCTCTGAATATTGAAATGTTTCATCAAAAGGATGCCGGATCAACTCCTCTTTGCGGAAACCGGATGACACCAGCGAAAAGAATTTGTGCCATTTACAGGAGATCGAACCATCCCCGAATGCCCGCTCATAATCCTTACGGACAACCGCGAATGCATCTTTCCGGGCAAGTTGATTGGCAAAAACACAATCAACAGATTTTTCTTTCAACGGAGCAACCAGATTTTTCAGATACTCCATATTCTGCGGAACGGCATCTGCGTTGTTGAAAACAATATATTCCCCATGTGCATTTGCCACCATGTAATTGAGCGTTTTTCCGGGAACATATCTGCCCGGCGGCGGAGCAATACGGCAGATCTGCGGTACACTTGCCAGATATTCAGCTGTCCCGTCTGTGGAGTGATCATCACAGGAAATTATTTCCACAATGTCATCAACATCCTGTGCAAGTAAAGCTTCAACACTCTTTTTTACATAAAGTATATCGTTGTGCGAACGCATCAGAACCGAAATCATCTGACATCCTCCTGACAACTTGCCACAGCATCTTCAATCGTAGAATAACTCTCTAATACCCGGTACACTTTAGTTATATCCAGAACAATTCTCATATCGGCACTGACTCTTGCCAGTTTAATGACAGAATTGTTTTCCAATGCCTTTTGAGCCATCGCCAGCAAAGCATCCAGACCGTAGTAATCGATATTGACCAACTTTTCCAGATCAAGCACGATTTTTTCGCCCGGCTTCATCCTTTCGCTCAAAACGTATTTGAAATTCTCCGCTCCGACACGGTCAAGATAGCATTGCACATGGGCGATCAACACACCGTTGATATATTCAAAACGCATTTCCATAAATCATGCCCTCCGGAATTTACCGCTGAATTTATCAACAATGTTTCTGATCCGTATTTTTTCAGCGTGGTCAAACATCATAAAATAAAGAGCCGGGAAATAGATCAGCACCCCGGAAATACCGGCAAGGATCAACAGGAAAAATTCATGGATCTGTCCACGCAGCAAGTAATATTGCCAATAACAGATCATTCCGGTAGACAACGCCAGCAATGCCGGTTCAAACAGCGAAAAAATAATGAAATAACGCAATTTCATATTCGTACGTCTGATCATACGCGGCACAATGAAAACAACCGTTCCGAAAAATTTAGTCAGCATCATTGCCCCGACCACGATCAATACATGCGGTTTTATCAGCAGACCGGCAATGGAAAGTACGATAAAAGCGATACTTTCTGCACTCTGCACTTTGGCAAGAAACTTATGTTCTTCCGCCATGGTAAGAAATTTTTCCGGAATACTCCGGTATACCAGCAGAAAGTAAACAAACAAAACCATCAGACGGCAGATAAATGCCGCTTCTAAACTGACGATCCCGAAAAGCAGCTGGATTATACGCGGAGCATAAATAACCACCATCACCGTCGCTCCGGCAGCAAAGAAGTTCACCCAGCGGATGGAACGCATCAAAATTTGCGCCAGATGCATGGTGCGGTTGCGACTGTGGAGCAGTGCGGATATGGGGGATATATTTTCCACATAAGGCAGTGAGATCTGCTGGATGAGAAACGGTATCCGGCTGCCCAGCTGGAAAATACCGACCGGGGTAAGACCGCAGAAAATACTTATAAGCAGAAACATACCGCGTTCCCAGATCATTCTGCCGATGGAAATGATGTACACGGCACTGGAAAAACGGAATATTCCCTTGAAAATTTCTTTGTCAAATGCCAGACGTATGCGGAATCCGGGAATACTTTTCCATACCGATATAAGCATGGCGATCTGAGTAAGTCCCATAACCAGCATTACAAATAAAAGCAGTCTGAATAACCCCCAATCCAAGGCAAAGATAACAATGACCCCGGCAAGTTCCACAACCTTGGAAATAATGATTATATAGTTTCTCAAATAGAGTTTCTGCAAACCGACCAATATCTCCGGAAATACACCGAGCGGAAAAACTATCGTTGCCGCAAGTCCGCTCAACAGCAGAGCCTCACGGCAAAAGTAGATGTATTCTGCTGTAGCATCGGCTGGCAAATGAAAAAGTTCCCGCACATAGTACATCCCAACAAATGTCAACGGCAAAATCAGCAGAGCCAGACTTACATGACTGAAAAATATACTCGATACCGTATGATTGTATTTTTCAATATCCTTTTTATACAGTTCTGTTGCCGTAACTTTCTGCGCCGCCACCCCGAAACCGAGATCAAGCAGCAAGGCATAACTGAAAAAACTCCATAACATGACCCACAAACCATATTGAGCCTCGCCCAAATGACTGATCAGCCAACGGGTGACCAGTATCCCCTGAAGCAGGCGGACAAACATGGAAAAATAATTGGTCACAGTGTTTTTGAAAAATGGTATCTTCATAATTTTTCAGCTCTTTCTATCATTAAATTAAAATAATCTGCAACATGTTCAATATTTTCCGGCAATATGGTATTGGAAAGGATCGCCGCAAAAGAGTGTTCATTTTCCGGGACAAATCCATGCATTCCATTCAATGGGATTCCACCCATATCAGACGGAACGATCTGGATACCGGCATCAAGCAGGAATATGGCATCACCGAATATCCGGTCGGCACGGTAAATACGATATTTCACTTCTTCATCTCTGCTCAGAAAATGACCGGGAAATTTCTGCATTATCCCGGAAATAACCGCTTCTGCATTGTCACTCAAATAATAAAATCTCGCCATGGTGGAATCAAAACATGCTCCGTAATCTTTACCGAAAACCAAACCGCTTTTTTCAATTTCTTTCATCACATCGACCGTACCGGCAAGCGGAGTCATCCCATGATCAGAAATAACCGTAAAATGAACTTCATCCGCATGTTGTTCAGCCTTTTTATAAAGATCGCAGATCTGCTCTTTCATTACTGCAAGTTTACATTTCACCGCCTCAACATCACTGATTTTGTCGTGCAGCACTCCATCAAAACCGGCAGTATAAACAAAAAGGAATTTTCTGCCGTCTTCAATGGCTCTTTTTGCCGCAAGAAAATTTTCACTGTCGCTCAAATGCCAGTCGGAAATGTGAAATGATATATTTTTTCCGCTCAATGTGTCATGTAAGTTGGCAATGTTTTCCATTCCGCCGGCAACAAAAAGATCCCGCTTTTCGCAATAATCCATATATTTCAGCTTCCACAGCGGCATCCGGTAAAGCTGAAAATAACCGGTAAATCCGTAAACTCTTTTCAAAATTCTGGATAAATGATGCCGCACCCTGCCCCGATTCCAGAAGTTTGCCGGTTTGAACAGCCGGGCGAAACGGGAAAGTGTCTTAAACGGAGAAACTTCAGGAGCAAAACGGAACAATCCGAGATGTCCGTGTTCAGCAGGAGTTTTCCCGGAAAGAATAGTCGGTATGGCACTGCTGGAGTAGCCGAACTGCATTAAAATCTTTTTACGGTACGGCAGCAGCTCACTTAAAAAAGAGTGATCACTGACGATCTTCCACCCCAGAGCATCCACAAACAAAAATATTTCAACAGTTCTGTGCTTCATATCCACCTCACGGCAATGCCCGGTAGCCTGGAAGTTTGCGGAAATCCCCGGCCGGTTTACGGTTTTTCAATTCAGCTGACGGCAGTGAAGGTTTTTCAATAAGATAACCGCTGGTTACAACTGCCGGTGCAATTGTTTCCCATACACTGTATTCACTCGACGGCACACTCAAAAATTCCAGATTCACATAACGGCGGAAAACAGGAAGATTTTCCGCATGTTCTTTATAAACCATTTTTACGGCATTTTTATCAACTCCGAAAGTATTCCCATAGGGCGTTATCCCCGGAACAAATTCTCCGATCCCGTCAGCATAACTGACCAGATCAAGAAACACTGCCGGATAAATTTTACCCAGTCCGGAAGTCATACTGCGCCCCAGCGGATTGGCTCCATTGTGAAAGTCATTGGCAAGATATGCTCCCTGCAAAAACTTATCTTCGCCGGTAAGTTTATGGGCAGCGATCAGTGTCACCGCACGGCGCAGCGGATGATAATTGCCCCATGCCATAGCATGAACCCAGCCGGCATTTCCGGCATGCCACAATGTGCGGTACGGATAAGCATTTTCCTGATCTGCAATCATTTTCTCCGCATCACGCAAAATAACTTTGCAATACTCCCTGCGAAACTCTTCCAACTCTTTTACCGGAAACAGATCCAGAATCATCCATGAAAGCTGCGACCACTTCCAGAAATCTTTATTGAATGCCTCTTTTATACTTTCCCGCTCTTCCAATACCGCTGAAATATAAGTTTCATCCCCGGTAAGCAGATAAAGACAGCTTCCTGCTTTCAACAGATTTTCCCCGTCAAGCTTCATCCCTTCACTGTAATAAACCATTTTAGACCGGTACATATAACCGCAGGCAAGAATATTCTTGCGATCAAGTGCAAACTGCCATGCTTTTTGAGCAGATTTGAGATATTTTTCCGCCTCGGCATCAGCACCGGCTTTTTTCATCGCCAGTGCCAGAATTCCGGCGGCAGCAGCATATTCAAGCGTACTGTTTCTCCCCGGAGCTGAAACAAAATAAGTACGTTTCTCTTTATCCGGCAAACCTTCGCCCTGTCCGGGGTGCCCGGTGGTTTCAAACCAGCTTCCGACACCGCCATTTTCCTGTTGAACCGCAAGCAGATGTTTCAGCCCCCATGCCGCCTCATCCAGAATGTCCGGGATCCCGTTGCCGCTTTCAGGAATATTCAATTGACCGTCTATGAAATTTTCCGGCTTCATCAGATACACCGTCGCCAAATCATTGACTATCCGCAAATGATATGGTCTGCGGTCGTAATCCGCAGCATCGTGCCATCCGCCGGGAGCAAAATACTCTTTCAATTTTTCCGGCGACAGGGTATTGCGTTTGATCAATTCAAAATGTTTTACTTCCACACGTTTGAAATCACGGACAAAACCATATTCTGTACTCTTTTCCGCCCGGTAATGTTCAGCATTGCCGGGAAAAGTTCCCTGCCGGACATATTGATGGCACGCCGGACTTTCCCATGCCGTAAAAGGCTGTGTCTTGGCAATTCCGCACCGTTTGTGGTAAAGACCTCTGGCATGGATGTAAAACGCCTCGTTCACAGTTTCTGAACCGATGACAAAATCAATGCTTCTGCCGATACCGTCAACATAAAAATAATATTGCCCGGGCGTATTGAAAGCTGAATAATCCAGCTCCAGAACCTCTTCCCCGGTAAAGGGGATCCCGCCCCGGTAATATGGATCATTCCGCCGCAATTCCAATTTGTTTTTATAAACACACTTCCCGTCAGAACTTTTCCGCAATTCAAATTCTTTTCCGGCAAAATGTTTCAAAGGCAACGCTCCGGCACTGCCCATCCACATTCCCATATAAGCATATTTTTTCCGCTGATTCATGCCGTTCCCGAGCTGATTGAGTTTGAATATATGCGTTTCCCTGCCCGCCGAATAGCGCAGCTCCATCCTGCCGCAGGAACTTTCCAACACCAGTATTTCCTGATCACGCAAAGGACGCTCCAGATATAAATAATGGAAACAGGTGATATCCGCCTTGCAACTGATATTGCCATCAGCTTCCCGGATAAGAGCATTTTCTTTCAGCCAGATTCCCTGTCTGCGGACCGGAATGGAGGATTTTTTCACCTTCACCGGAAGATCGCATTTCAAAACCACCAGCTGCGGAGTGATAAATTCATGCTCTATTTCCGCAGCATGGGTGTCATTATAACAGAAAACAGCGACCAGCAATCCGGCACACAGAAACAACACAAAAGTTCTCAACAGCAACCATTTCATGATGTCACCTCAACTTTTCCGGAAGCAAACTCATTGCAGTATTTGAAAAGCACACTCAATATGGCAAAAAGAATCATCATCTGAATGAAATTGACCTGCTGTTTCATCACCCACTCCAACGTTGATTGCAGATATACAGCAGTCAATCCGCCGACGATTCCGGCTGGAATGTAAAAGAGATTTGTCCGGCGCAATTTTTTCACCAGCTTACAGGCGGCAACATAGTAATATCCCAGCCACGCAAGAAATGCCGCCAGAGCAAAAAAGCCGCATTCCGCACCGACCAGAAGATAACTGGTCTCCACAATCCCCTCTTTGAAATCTTCCGCGATCCGCTTGTTCTCATACCGGTATTCACAATACGGGTACGGCGGATTGATCTTTATACCCCAGTTATTCATCCCGACCCCGGCAAACGGTTTGTCTTTCATCATATTCCATGCTGATGCCGCCAGATACTCACGGGTCTCCAGAGATTCTTTGGGCGCATTTTCAAAACGTTTGATAATATTGGGCAAAAGCAGCAGCGCACCGAAAAAGAAAAGCAGCAGAACCGGCAGAAGAATCTGGATCTTGCGCATGTGAAACTGGTAACGCAAAGAGAGTAATGCTGTAATTGCACACCCCGCCGGCAGACAAACCATGGCTCCACGGGAATATGTCCGCAGACATGCCGCCGAAGCCATCAGGAAAAATCCGGCAAAAAGAAATCTTTTCCACCCCTTGTTACTGTTGAAATAATAGGCGAAAAAGACCGGAGCGATAAGATTCATATACATGCCCATACTGTTCTGGTGAGGAAATAATCCGTTTGCCTGATGGATGCCGCGGACATGCTGAAACACCACCGAGAAAAATGTCACGGCGGCAACAATGCCGAATCCGAGCATGACAGTATTGAAATCTCTCGTATAGAATAAATAGTAGTATGTGGCAATGAAAACAATGTACATCATGATCATTTTCCACAATTCAAACCACGAAAAAAGCATATTATCCGCATTGATCAGCGAAGGTATGCACAACAGAAAATATATCCAGTATATCCGGCTTCCGGCATCCGGCAGCAAAGATTTCCTGCCATGAAGAATGCACATGCCCAGCAGCATGGCAAGAGCGACCAGATACACCAGAGATATTTCCATACCGCGCGAAGTTCCCCGGTAGGTTTCGTGCGAAAAAAAGTTGATCGATACCTGATTGAAGATCATCACCGGCAGAAGCACTGCAAAAAACGCATAGCGCATACACTTACGGTTGAGCGTAAGTATATACCCCAGCGGCAGCACACTGGCAAAGGCGATGAAAAACAACAGATACTTCATTTACCAAAATCCTTACAATGCAAAATTCAACGCCGGGAATGTGAATGTACTTAATAACTGTGCGGTCGGCAGCAGTTTACGGACAAAGACATTGTATTCGGAAACATTGTCATGCGGAATATAAACCACATCTCCGGGCTGCAATCTGACATTGGCACAACGTCCCTGCAATATACCGTCAATATCGACCCGGTAGAAACGCGGATTTTCCATTCCGCCGCGGATGATCACCCCATACTGCCAGTACTGCTCTTTCACCCCCAGACCGGAAGAAATAAGTTCCAGCACCCCGAGGTTGTGATCCCACAATCTTTTGTGCGGACGGTTGATACTGCCGATAATGCTGACCATCACTTCAGAGCGTACAGCTATATAAATATAATCGCCCTTTTTCAATTTGACATTATGCCACCGGTCACCTTTTTCTATAGCAAGTGAAAAATTTACCGGCAGCACATTCCCATCCCGGACGATTATACTGTTCTGGAAGTCTGCGGCATCAAGCATCTGGTCATCAAAATCCCGCACCGCAGAACCGCCGGCTTTGGCAAAAAGATCAGCAAGGCGCATCCCATTGGAAATCACAAACATCCCCGGATTATTCACCGCTCCGGCAATAGTGGCAGTCTGACTTCTGACATCAATGGCAAAAACACCGAGTTCCGGATTTTTAATATACTGGGCATAAATATTTTTGATCTTTTCAGATGCCTCTTCCAAAGTTAATCCGGCGACCTGCACCTGACCGGCAAACATCACACCGATCGCCCCGTCGGGAGTAACCAGAGATTCCATGATCAAATCCGGATGATTGTAAACCCTGATACTGATCTTATCTCCGGCATTGATACGGTAAACCGGTTCTTTCTGGGCATCAAGCTGTTTAAGGAACTCCAGCTGACGCCGTTTGTCTTCTTCAGTCAGCCCGGCATGATCGACCACTCCGGCGGGCAGATTGTTTATATCCGGATAGTGATCAAAATTACCGGTATAACGGTTGTAGCATCCGGTCAGACAGCATACTGCAAAAAGCAGATTCAAAAGATACATAAATTTTTTCATCGGATGTAGTCTCCTTCAATAACTTTTTCAATGTCTGTCACACCCGTGAGGATTGCATAAACTTTATGCTCTTCATCATGCAGTTTAAGCACACGGCGCAACACCCGGCGGGAGGTTTTATTTTCACCTATGTACAGCAATGAGGCATCGCAAATATCGTGCAGCTGTCTTACCATCAGACATGAAGCATCAAATGATTTTTCCCGGGAGATACGGATAAGCTGATAATGTTTTTTCAATTCTGAAACAACTTCATACAGCATCGTTATTTCATCCGGTTCAAGACCGTAAATACTGCGTACCGGGAAAAACGCAAATCCGTAACCGTAACCATAGCCCTTGCCGTCACCGGAAGAAAAACCCCGGAAATATTCAATATCATGGGAGATCCCGCTGTCGGAACGTTGGTAATTCACTCCTGTGTTACCATTATCTGAATAGTAGAAGTTTCCGATTTTCTGCATATTGCCGCATACTTTTTCCACATCACTTTCCTGAATAAGACGCACCAGAATAGTATTACGCTTTGCTTTGGAAAACAGTTCGTCAAACAATACTGAACTTAAAAATGAACCATCAAGCGAACAGGAAAAAAGTGTACGGGTATTTTTCAATCGCAAAATAAAACGGTAAAACATTTCATTGGTGATCGTTTTACGCTGCTCCAAAGAAAATTTCGCATTTTCATGGGGAATAATACCGACTGTGTCAAAGAAATCACGGTGAAACGAAGCTTCCTCAATACCGCTGAATTTACCATGGATAATACTGTACGTCACCACTGTCACCGCATACAGTGCGCTGATAAATATACCGGCAATAAAAATCAGAGCGATCATTTTGACAGGAAACATGGAAAATCTTTTAGTCCCGGATACCCGCTCGTTGATATTGATGTCATTCTGGACATTGGCGATATTACTCCGCACCCTGGTGAGTTCTTCAACCAGCAGAGAAATATTTTTATTTGTTGTCGCCATCAATTGTTCAACCTGCTCATGCTCGGGAATCATGTGCTGAAGTTTCGATTCTTTTTCTTTGATAACAGCGATTTCCGCCTGCAGAGACTTCATACTCAATTCCAGCTGATGCAGAATGACTTCTGCTTCCTGATAACGGGAAATTACTCCTTCTATTCCCAGAAGCATATTTTCATCAAAATCTGTAATCTGATTTTTTTCCCTGAATGCCTCAAATTCTTTTCTGGTCGCTTCGTAAGCACTCCTGGCTTCTACAAAACGCGGATTACGCTCGGCAAACATCAATCGGGCTTTTTCATATTCAATTGAAGTACGGCGGAGATCCTGAACATATTGTGACAATCTGCCGCGGTGGATGATCACATTGGCAGGAAGAACTTTGTAATTTTTTTCAGCTACGGAAAAACGATAGCGGGCATCTTCCAGTTTAACATTCAATTCCGCCATCATGGCATTTTGTTCTCCCTGGATTTTCTTGACCGTCTCCATCTCTTCTTTGGGATGAACAATACCGTATTTACGGTGCAAACCATGCAACCTTTCGGTAAGACTTTTCTGATATCCCTGCAATTCCAAAAGACGCTGTTCTCTTGCGGTCAGAAAATTGCGCAATTCTGCGCTCCGGTATTCCTCATAATTTCTTATCCCGATCGCAACAAATGTATTGGTCAGATATTTTACATACTCATCACTTTCACCGTAACCGGTGATGACAAACATATCATGCTGATCTTTCAGCAGCTTTACTTCAATACTGTCTTTGAGAACATCTTTCTGTTTCGTTGTCAGATGCATCTCATCCACCAGCTGATGAAAAATCTGCTGCCGGGAAAATAACCCGAGTACATGATTGATACTTAAAGGCTTGACCTCTTCACTTGCCCGCGGCGTATAAAATAAAGTAACTGAACCCTCAAATTTCCGGGGAGAATTTTTGAACTGGAAATAACGGAATACTATTCCGGCAAGAATGGTGATCAAAAAAACAGCAAGAATGCTCCATTTGAATCTCAATAAAATGTAGATGACCAGTTTCTGGTACATCTGCAGCGTTTTCATCTGCCTGGTCTCTTCCTGGACATTTAATTCTTCATTTAATTTATCCATAATCTTCCTCTTAATTAAAAATCAGCCAATGCTGATAAAGTTTTCCCTGAACATCGATTCTTTCCGGCATGTTTTCCAAAGCCAGAAACAACTCTTTCTGCAATACAGCAACCGCCGGCACTGTATATATGCTTGTGCCTCTCAATTTGAGTGAACGGGTCTTTATGCAATATTTGATATAGTTTTTCAAAGCTGCTTCGCCTCCGGCACGACAGCGGTCACAGACACATTTGAGTAAATTTTCCCCGGCAGCCCCCCCCGCACAGCGAAGCATGGCGGCACGGAAAAAATCCCGAACCTCATTCCAAAATGATACCATATCCGCTTTTGCTTTCCGATGAGGGGAGCGTTTGAACTCCACAGCTTCCCGGTAAAGCTTTTTCCAATTTTCCGGCATATCAGATTTTTCAATATGCGTCAACCGTTCTGAAATCTGCCAGCGGTATTCTCCGGCAGAAATCAGCATGGCATCAACAGCTCCGAGAACCGCTTTATAAATATTACGCAGAATAAAATCACTTTCTGTTGAACCATTGGAAATTTTTTCTCCCGCCAGCAGCAACCCCATCCCACGGTTGAGCAAAAGACGGCACGCTTCGGAAAATGGAAGTTTTTCAGATGGCAGTGCCGGCAGATATTCTGCAAGAAGATCTTCCCCGCAAACCAGATGGTATCCCCGTTTCAACTCCTGCATCATCAGGCGTTTTGCATTATTTTTAATATCCTCTACGCTCATAATACTGCTGAAATCAACATCTATTTTCAACTCTTTTTCATATTTTTCAGCAAGCTCTTTAAGCACAACTTCAGCATTTGCCGTTTTTTTACGGGCAAAAACAAAGAAATCCAGATCATTGTAAAGAATACCGTTTTCCCGATCCTTCCTCACTCCGCCATCTCCCCTGCCGTAACTGCCGCCCAGAACTACACAAAGTCCTGTACCGGAAAGTGCCCCCCTGATCTCAAGGAGAACCCTTTCAAGCAGTTCCTCGGCATCCGGATCACCGCAAGCGGTAAAATTCTTATGAGCGTTTCCGTTCAACATAGGTGGCAAATCCCCGTTTACCCAAACTGCGCAGCACTACCTGCAATACCAGAAAACATGAGCAGTGATAGTGATAATAATAGTCATAAATACGCCGCTGCTCCGGTGTATTCAACAATCCGTATATTTCCCCCATCTGAAACACATAGTGTTCATTGGCAGGATGACTTTTGACCAGCTCCTTGCGGAAAAACAGCACCGCCCAGTATCCCGGATAACGATCCATGGAAAGTTTCCAGCACCAGTGGGAATTTTTGTGCGTCATATAAAACGGCAGCAACAGCAAATAAGGCACAGCCAGCAGCAATGCCAGAACCAGTGCAATGAAGTGTTCCCACAAACGCAATATCCACGAGGAGCGGTTCTGAACCGGAGAGAATGCATAACTGAAGCTGTTGCGCTCCAGAACCCCGCCGGAATAAGGATCGATGATCCTGCCCGGAGTGACGATCTTATTCTTTATCTCCAGTTTTCCGGCAGCATAGGTGCGGTCAAAAATAATCGAGTGGTCAACTGTACACCATTTATCCACCAGTGAGCGTTCCCCGACAATGGCATTCCTGATAATGCTGCGGCTTTCCACAAATGTGTTATCTCCGAGAACCAGCGGTCCAAGCAGTTCGCAATCATTTTTTATCACCACGTTGGTTCCGGTATGGATATTATCCATAATGGAATACCCGGGCAGATTGTAAAAATCATCATTCAAAACCTGAAAATTAATCTCAAAGTAAGTTTCCAGAGAATTGATAAGATAAAATTCAATGTTGCTTCTCAACAAAACACCGTCTTTGTAATAATATATACCATCGGCAGTGCCGTCATCATCACACGGAACAAATGAGTTCTGCAACTCATCACGCGTATGCGCCTTGGGCATGAGCATACCATGCAGAATCAGACAGTCATCACCGCACCCGGCAGCATAGACTTCAAGCAGATGGCGCACAGAACCATGCCCGCCGCCTTTGCGGTAATCCAGTTTCAATTCTCCATGCTGATATTCGTAAAGATGTTCGGCAAGGTGTTCGTTGAAAGTCGGACCGAGCAACAGAAGCGACTCCGCCTGACAGCGCAGTGCCAGATCTATAAAATATTCCGCGGCACAACGGCCGCCCACCGGCATCATTCCCAGTGAACGGTCGGGGAAATACTCCTTGCACCACTCCTGATCCTGCGAATATGGATTGATCAGCAGATGTTTCATTTCACCATGCCCCCTTCCCTGACAGAATCGCCGGAATCGTTTTCAGCAATATCAGAAAATCTTTCCAGCCGCTGCGGCTGGAAATATACTCCTTGTCCAGAGCAATCTGTTTGGAAAACGGCAATTCACTCCTTCCGGAAACCTGCCACAAACAGGTTATCCCCGGAGTAATATTCAACCTCTTGCGCTCCTCAAGCGTATATGAACGCACCTCTGAAGGCAGCGGCGGACGGGGACCCACCAGACTCATATCCCCCAGAATCACATTGAATAACTGCGGCAATTCATCAATACTGAATTTACGGATAAATCTGCCGACCGGCGTAATGCGCGGATCATGTTTCATCTTGAATATCACCCCGTCTCCGGATTCATTGTGCTTGAGCAACTCCGCTTTCCGTGCCTCGGCATCTATATACATACTGCGGAATTTGTAAAATTTGAAGTGTCTGCCGTATCTGCCGACCCTTATCTGGCTGAAAATGATCGGACCGGGACTGGTCACTTTAACCAGCAGTGCCGTCAGCAAAAATACCGGAGAACCGATTATCACCGCCAAAAACGCCAGCACAATATCCATAAAACGCTTGAATGCCACAGAACAGCGGATCGTCGCATGCCACAGAACCATCCGTAATGAAATATGGTTGTGGCGGAAAATCGAGGGACGCTTCAACTCCTGCCGCAAATGGACTATTTCGTCATATTGTGTCATCAGACTTCTCCTTTTTCAACAGCCGGATAAATTGTTCCAATCCATCTCTGCTTTTCTCAACATCATCATCGTATACCGGAATGGAAATCTGGTATGTATAATAATTTCCGCCTTTCCGGAAGTGTCTGCGGAATCCGAGAAATCCCGGCGTGGAAAAATCTTCGGCACTGTACCAGACCCACACCAGACAACGGAAAGAACCCTTTTCTGCATCGATCTCCGTTACCGCAAAATTATCCTGCAAATACAATATCTTTTCCGAAAGCACCGTCCATTGACTTGTCCGCAGACAGTGGCTCGCCGGATGTATCTCATGGATGTCATCACCGCACCGGACCGCCAGCACAGAGATGTCGGTGTCATTTCCTGTATAACGGTACTGCTCCACCTTTCCGGTGACAAAAAAACGCAGAGTGTTTTCATCCGGCTGGATGCGCCTGCCCCAAAATTCCCCGACATGAACCGGAAATTCCGGAATGAAACTTTCGCCCTCAAAGTAGATCTCTTTTGTATGCACAAGCAGAAAACAACTGCACCCGACTGCCGCAATGAAGAAAAAAGTTCCCTTTTTCACCAGCCAGCCGAAGCGTCTGTTGCAGTATATCCAGATAAAACACAATGCCGCCACCAGAAATTTCACCGTCCACGCCATTACCACCGGACACATCAACAGCAGTGACAATTGATAACTTGAACTCGGTGTACCCAGCAGTAAAATCAATGCCGCCGGAATGATCCTGTACGCAATTTGCCATGACCACAACAACCATACCGCAGCAAATATCATCAATCCCGCCGATGCCACTCCGACAGCATTTATCTGGTGAAACGGAGTCGTGATCGTCAGAAACAGCATCGGCAAAAGCAAAAACAACGCATAATGATCTTCTTTGCCGCTTTTCTCTTTATGCACCGCCCATACCACCGCGGGGATCGACAGAAGATAAAAAATCCAATCCAGTTTATCAAGCCTTGAACTGCTCCACGCCTGAACCAGATAAGGCGAATGCATGCATAACGGTATTGCTGATATAAGCAGAAAAATAATCTTTTTCATCACTCATCCCCCTTTGATTTATCCATGGTGAGAAGAAATAACTTACCCACTCCAAGAAAAATCAGCAGTGCCATAATTATCTGCCCATACCCCAGAGCAATGTGCCAGTCATTTGACAATACAGATTCTCCCCGGAGTTTGAAAAGCAGCACCGTCAACACGATCCGCAAACTGTTGCCGAGAATGACCGAAGGAACGATAAAGGCAAAATGCAGGATCTTCCACCCGGTCTCACGGTGCATCAGCTGCACTGCAATAAAAGCGATCAGAATAAAAGCATCAAGCTGATTTATACCACTGCAGGCATCGGTAATGGCAATATCCAACCCGGGCAGAGCCATAGAGGTCCCGGAAGAAATAACCCCGATACCGCACAACTTCAAAATACCGGCACTCAAAACCGTGGCACTCAAACGCAAAGGATAACTCAACAACAACATAAATTCTTCATGGTACGGAATAAACACACAACACCACAATGTCGGGACTGCACAAATTACCGACATCAGAGTGCCGCTGAAATAAAGCACAAATGCGCAAATCAGAAGCGAACCGGCAAACGCTGTACTCAAACTGCCGGGAAAACTTTGCGTCGGCAGCAGTGCAAGTATATTGGCAATGATCACCATCGCCCATGCCGCACACTTTTCCCCCAGTGTCGATTCCCGGCGGAAAGTGGATATAAAACTTTTCAACATGATGTATATCAGGATCCCCGCCATTGCCAGATCCACTAATGCCGCATCTGTCATGCCTGCAGCAAACATCGGAAGTGCTGCAAAAAAAGCAATTATCCCCAGCAGCGCTCCATACAGCGCTCCCAGGGAATGTTTTGACAGTCGTTTAAAAAATATCTTCATTTTTATTGCGGCATTTTATTAAGTTGTTTCTGAATTCTGACGGCGACACTATTATCCGGATCGATGACCAGAAGCTGACGGCAAAGCTGACGGAGCTTTTCCTGCTGGGTATTTATATCACACTCTTTTATACGCTGCTGCATCCCGTAAATCCACAACTCTTTCATCTGTCTGCGGTAAGGTGTTTCTGCAGACAATTTCACCACATCCGGAATAATGGACAGATGCCCGTTCTTATAAAGCTTATCAGCATAACACAGCTGGGTTTCCGGCATATCCGGAGCAAAATCGTATGCACGTTTTGACAAATCAAGAGCCTGGATCAGATTACCATTCTCGGCAAAAAGTTCCGCAGAATTCAACAGAACTGCAAGTTGCCAGGGGGATTTTTCAGGAAACTGCGCATATTTGGCAAGTGCCGCCTGATTTCTGCCATTTTCCCCGAGAGTCTTCGCCGCAAAGAAAAGCAGAGACAAATTACCGGAAGCATCGGCTTTTTCCAAAATATCACAGGCTCCGGAAATCTCTTTCTTTTTCAAAAGCAGCAACGCCTTGCAAAACGGTTCATAAACCTTGTTCCTGCTCAAAAAAATCAAATCATTTTCACGCATCGTTGCACTGGCAAAAGTCCAGTATTCCGGCATGATCTCCGGAGAAAAATTCTCCATGAATAATTTTGAAACACGGTCGAAATCTTTCCTTTTCGCCGCCAGAACCACTTCATAACGCAGCATATCTTTACTCTGCTGTGGAAATTTCTGCTTGTAACCGGAAATCAGACGCTCGCTTTCTGCCGGCTCATGCTCCAGAAAATATTCTATGGCAATCTTGATGATCCCCTGATCATTGCCGAAACGCTCAAGAGAATCTTTCAAAAGTGCAATACTCACTGCATTACGTTTCTTCTGCTCAAGCAGTATGTATTTAGCAGTAAATACTTCAGGTTTGCGATCGTGAAGAAGTTGCACCAATGCGGTGAATTGTTCAGGATTTTTTTCTGCTTCAGAAAGGGAATTTTTCAGAAACGCAGAAATCATATCATCTGCCCGCTCCTGCAAATCAAGATAGCTGCGGTGGGCAATAAGGGATTTGTAATCAGATTGGATTGCCGAAAAATCATTATCCTGCAAATCAACACAGAGAAACATGAATGATGCCAGAGGTGTATTGATATTCTTGCGCAGAGCAGCACTCAACTCTTTCAACGCATCCATATCATTGTCCACCAGCGCAGTCAGTGCATCAAAATAGTAACAGCAGAGCATCGCCATATTTCCGGAATCAGACTGAAAAAGTTTGCGCAATTCAGCTATTTTGTCATTTTTCTTGAGCAAACAGTAAATTTCTGCAGTCTGCATGGCGATCACCGGATCATGCCACTTTGCCAGATAATTTTCAAAAACAGTCAATGCTTTGCCGAAACTGCGGAAATTGGCATAAAATCTGCCCAGAGCCGGAGCAAAGGCAAACTGATTGAGTTCATACGCTTTTTCCAATGACTTTTCTGTATTTGACAAATCGTTTTCCGAAAGAAAAAGTTCAGCCTCTGCGGCAAAAATCTCCTGCTGCAGCAAATCATCATCTGTGGAAAATTTCTTCAGTTCCGCCAGCTTCTCACTATTGGACAACTTTCTGTCAATAAAAAGCAAAGAAGCAAGTTGAACAAAGTGCTGATCTTCAAGATCACTGTTTTTATATTTACCGATACTGCCGTTACGCCCGGCAGCATAAAACAAGACCGCCTGCCATTTATCAGACAAATCAGACTGCTGGGTCAGAAAATTTTCCAGCCGGTCAAAATAACGGGCATAGCAGAGGCTTTGGATATACCGCTCTTTGTTTTCATCACTCAAAGGATTAAGGCGGAAAGCCATGTGGCAGTAATAAACCTGTTTCGGATAATTTTTCTGCTTTTCTGCGATCCGTCCCAAAAGAATATATGCCGCTTCATTGTCGTCATCTGACTCAACCAGTTGTAAAAGCTGCGCTTCGGCAAGAGCAAGCGACTCATCATCTCCGCGCGAAAAATTACTCTGCGCCTCCTTAAAAAGACGGACATTACGGTAATTTGAAAAAAGATAATACGCTGTCACACCGATACCGCCGAGAAGTATCAGCAAAGATACGGCAATCAATACAAGGTGCGACCTTTTCAGCTTTTTCATTGCGGCACAACAACTTGAACATTATTTTGCAGCAAGAAGCTTTTTACGTTTTTTCAGATAAACCAGAGCTCCGCCACCAACAACCAAAGTGGCGATAATTCCGGGCAGCGGCTGACCGGACGGAGTTTTTGACGCTTCAGAAGCGTTCACTTTGAATACGTAGAACTCATGAGTTCCGTTGCTGCCCATATTGCCGCCGCCGAGATACAAATTACCGTCAACAACTTTAGCCTTTCCCCAAACGTCATCTTCAAAAGGCTTATGGGGTTTGGTAGAAAGGAATGTATCTCCGGCAGCGTCAGTCACATACAAACCGATACGGTCGTTTGCGGAAAAAGTTGCACTTTTACCATCTTTGAAAGAACCGGATTCACCGGTTTCCAGATTATACCAACCGTAATCCACAACTCCTTCGCCGCGGTCAATGAAGTTTTCATGATCCTTATCTTTACCACTGCGTGCCAAATCAAATGATATTGTTGTTTCTGAATCAAATATCAACCATCCCTGATTGCCTTTTGTCTCATACTGATATGCCGCCATCACAGACACTACAGAGAACATCAACATCGAAATCAAAACTACTTTTTTCATAACAGCTCCTTTTGGCTGAAAATACATATTGAAAATACACCATCACCGAAAACATTTACAGCAGATAAGACGAGCCCACCACCACCATAACGTTATCGGAGATAATATAGCATAGGTTTTTTTTTATTTCAACATAAATTGGGCTGTTTGATCAAACATTCAAAGCAATATTTCATTATTTTTTTGCCATTGTCTTATTTTTTGTAAAAAAACGCACCAATCCGACTCCGTTGTACAACACCGCCCCCCCTCTGCTTGGATTTCACAAAATTCGGGACATTACCTAATAGAAATATTTGTTTGCACGCTCCCGCCCCCGGAAAAAATCAGAGACATCATCAACTTTTCCCCGATAAAGGAATCGGGCTGCTGCGAAAGTTTTGCAACAACCCGATTTTACTGTCAGTTTTCTTTATTTGTAATAGCTCACCCGACTGCCCCATGCGCCTTTGCCGAATTTAGCAATGACATCTGCCGCTTTACCGCCGCATTGCCACAAATTATCGGAAACTATCACCTCTTCTTTGCCGTCAGTACCCATGATCCGGATCTCGGCAAGCACTCCGCAAGGAACCATTCCGCTGTCAAAAGCATCGATTTCAATACAGTTATCTTTTTTCCAGAGTTTCCGGTCAATATTGAAAACCTGCATATCTGCGTAAGAGGTGGCAAATCTGCCGAGTTCCACACCGTTGAACCGGCAGACACCGCCATCGTCAATAGCGATATAAAGCGTGATACTTTTCACCTTTTCCGGAACTATGGAAAATTTTCTTTCCACCGCCACCCGTGCATTGGGCTGCAGTTTATCTTTATCCCAGATCCAGCTGGCTGCGCCCTGATAGCGGACTTTGCCGATATCCATGCGGGTAACACGCTTGAATGGATCACTCAGTTTGTCAAATTCCGGATCGGCTTCCGGCAGAGCATACGCAGCTTCCGGCAGAGCATCACTGCCGAAAATCATCACTTCAAATGGCTCCAGAGCCACCTGACTTTTTCCGGCTGTCACCACCCGTTTCCCGGCGGGAATCAACTGTTTCATCGCGGGAAAATCTCCCGTGATCTGCGACATCCGGGGAATTTCACTGGTATTGCGGACAACCAGATACTGCGCCTTGCCGACGGTCATCAATTCGGCGATGATATCCGGGTTCTGGCTCTTCACTGTTTCAATCCGGTCATAACGGGTAAAAAGCCCGGAAACTTTGTGCATCTCCCCGGTCAAGTCAAACAGCGTATCGTAATACGCCCGGGAACGGATATGCCGCGTCCCCCAGATACTTCCGGCTCTGCCGCCGTGAAACAGTGTTTCATACCACACAAAGCGCATCTGATTCAAGCCGGGATAGCCGCTGCCGTCATCCGGTTTGCGGTAACTGTTCCATGAAAATCCCTGCAGAGCCATCCACACCGGCTTGCGGTCATTGACCGCCTCGCGGCAGAAATCGGTATATTTGCCGACACAGGTCAATGTTTTATCTTTCATCCCCGACTGGCTGTGCGGATAAGGATAAGGATAGATGTCAATACCGTAAATATCCGCCGCCTGTGCATAGGAGCTGTGCGCGGCGACATTGTTGCGCGGAGCGGCATTGATCCAGAGCGGACGGTACGGATCAAGCTCACGGATGATGTTGTAACCATTTACGACCCGGTTCTGCGGCACACCGCGCCAGATCGGTTCATCGGTAAGAAAATAACCGATTACAGCGGGATGGTTCCGCAATTCAGCCGGATTCATTTTATTGAAAGCAGTTTTGTACTCTTCAATTTTATCAGCGGTCAGATCATCAATGCTTGGAACTTGCAGAAACACTTTGATCCCGTATTTATGCGCCCGGTCAAGCACTGCCAGTTTTTCCGCACTGTTTTTCACATACCGCGAAGTCAGGATAAAGCAGTTGACTCCGCGTTTGGCGGCATAATACAAGCCGTCCGGTTCTTTTACAGCAGTAAGCTCCCAGAAAATGACCGGAAAAAATCTTTTGCCGTTGATGAGCATGAAATTATCTTTGTCAAAAGCGACCTCGGTATGGAACTTTGCCGGAAATCTGATATCGCGGAACGCCCCGGAGATTTTTTTGCCGTCAGCATCAAAAAACTCCACCGTTATCCGGCTGTTTTTTCCGGGAGAATCAAAAGAAAATCTGCCGTTTTTATCCACGTCGGCTGAAATATTTATGCCGTCTGCTTTCAACACGGCACGCGCTTTGACCGCACTGCCATGCAAGGTAACTGTGCCGGATAATTTTTTGACCGGCACACTTGAGAAAACCGTGTCACGGTAGACCGGTTCATCCATGACAAAACTGCTCAAGAGTACTTTCGGCGGGATCTCTTCAAGTTTGAAATCGTAAAAACGCACCGTGGTTGAAGCACGCACCTCAAACTGCAGTTCAAGAGTATTGGAGTTTTCCGGAATGGTGAATTCAAGATATTTGATCTGTTTTTCGCCCTGCCATGTATCATCCCAAACCGGAGTGAGCAGCTCTTTATTTCCGGAAACCGGAACCATGCGGAAAGCACAGGAACCGGCAGAATCTTTGGTAGACACCCCGTAAGTCCGACAGGAAAAACGGTAACTTTTGCCGCCTTTGACCGGTATACCGCTCAATTTGGAACGGACAATCTGACCGTGTCCGATCTGGGTAAGCTGCTGCTCTTTGCCGCTGCCGGAAACAGAACTGCCGTTGACCAGATGCCATTTGCCGCCGATACCGGCACTGACATTGACAGCAGCCGGAAGAGCGGCAGCTTCGCTCTTTTCATAAACAAGCGACGGAGCAGATACACTCAAATCTTTGCCGTTCATAAAATTGATAACAAAAGCAAATGATTGGATCCTGGCAACATCTCCGGCAGGGATAACAAACTCAAAACTTCCGGTTTCGCTTTTGCCGTCGCCGGGTCCCTCCAATACTCTGGCTCCGCTGGTACGGTAAAAGCGTTTACCATCAACGTTGCCGTGCATTTCACAATAGATCCGGTATTGTCCGGAACCGGAAACGGTATATTTTCCCCGGTATTTTCCGGCAGCCGCCGGGAGTTTGTACTGAATGAGATACCCGCGTTTATCACCGGAAAATACTGCTTTACCGTTTTCATAACGCAGAGCATATCCTTTGTCTCCGCGCTTGACCCATCCGGCAAAATTTCTGGAAAATTCCGCATTTTTAAGCAGTTCCCCTCCCTGCCCTGCTGCGGAAACGATAAGAGCGAGAATAAACAGAATTTTTTTCATAATTTTTCCTTTTCAAAAATCAGTTAGTGTCAAAATTCTTTAACACACATTCCTTTAATTATTTGATAATCAATATATTAATTGCAAAAACTGCAATTTCCTTATATTTTTTTCTAAAAAAGGGTGACAAAAGAGCCACTTTGTTGTAAATTATCTTGTCCC
>JAZSIZ010000022.1:0-8266 GCA_045534015.1 Victivallaceae bacterium
CCCCGCCCCCCGCCGAGCGGGGCGCAGGGGTGCAGGGGGCGGCGTTAGCCCCCTGCAAAGAAAAATGATATGCACCCAAAAAGTTGGACACAGCTAAAGGAGTGCATATCTTCCCTGAACTTGAATCACTCAAAAAGAGAAAGACCAAGTAATTCAAATTGGGCGGCAGTATTGAGAAAAGCTGCTGTGATCCAGAAAACCACCCATCTTTCCGAATATCCACCCCTCAAGGCTTCTTCTTCAAGTCTTACCGGACGCTGGGAAAAATTGGTCTGCTCAAACTGTTCCCCCTGACTGCCGTAAATATCAGTCATCTGACCGCAATTGACCACCATGGGCAATGCCAGAGCCTGCCACTCGGGTTTATCCAGTGCCTTACCGATTTTCCACAGCAGAGGAGCGACCCAGACACCGTAAACATCAAGGTGCATATTCTGCACCGATACTGATGTCCAGCCGGAACTTTTGAAGTGATTATCTGCCAATATTCCCGGCGGCATCGGAATATCCCACAATTGCAGGTAGCTCAAAAAAACTGCCGCCGCATGATATGCTCCATCCAGATACCGTTTTTCTCCGCAGATTTCCCAGGCGGCAAAAAATGCGGTCATGGCGGCAACTGCACCTTCTTTATCTTCGCAGGAAGCATCCAGAGTACCGCCCCAATATGGCTCTTTCATACTCAAGTGGCGTTCCAGATAATGATCGGCTATCTTCAAGGCACTCTGCCGGAAATCCTCTTTTCCCGGCAGTTGTGCCGCCATTGCCAGCGGTGCCGCCAGAAAAGCTTCATTGGTGGAAACCGGATGCCAATTTTCACTCATCACCCGCCGGTGAAAGGAT
This sequence comes from Victivallaceae bacterium, assembly GCA_045534015.1. Classification (GTDB taxonomy): domain Bacteria; phylum Verrucomicrobiota; class Lentisphaeria; order Victivallales; family Victivallaceae; genus UBA1784. The sequence goes on from JAZSIZ010000022.1 coordinate 844, forward strand.
GAACACACCCGGTCGAGAAAATCCAGATATTCTCTTTTCGGCTCTCTGCCAACACTTTTCCATGCCTGCAGAGCCATGGCAAAAGTTTCCATGGTCTGTCCTTGAGAAACAAAATTATATTCCTGAAATTTATCTTCTTCAATATAATATTCCACGCAGAATCCGCGTTCATCCACCGGGGATGAGACCAGAAAATCCAAATATTTTTCCGCTCTTTCCCATGCCTGCAAGTCTCCGCATTTTTCACCGATCAGCGGAGCTGCCAATCCCATGGTTTCACTGCGGCCGCACCAGCCGAAAACGATCGAGGGCGGTCCATTTTGCGCACTGTTGAATAAAGAACCGGCAACTTTTCCCTGCTGATAATCCCGAGACAGAGCATAGGCATACTTTTTGCGGATCAACTCTCCGGCATCAAGCGGGAACGTATTCAGCGGATGGAGTTTCAAAGCTGTTTCCACCGCCGGGATAAAGCCGCTTCCGCACCGGAAATCTGAATTGCATTGCAGAGCAAAACTTTTTTCCACCACCATGCCATCGCTCAGACGCATACCGTCACCCGGAAGTTCGGTAAGGACTTTCTGCCCGGTTTTGATCCATCCGTGATGACCGTTGCATGAAACAAAACCGGAAAGACCGGATAATTCGGTAAAGCTTTCGCCATAACGCACCCCGCAGCTCCACCAGCTGTCCGGGCGGTACGCCTGCGTGACCGTTGACGGCACGAAGTGGATCGCTCCGGCGGCGGAATCTTTTTCTGCCGAGATAAAAGGCATGGGTATCCGGTGTTCCTCAAAAAATGCCATTTCACCGGGCTGGACATCCAGAAACGGCACTCCGGGAGTATGTCTGCCCGATGGATTGCCGAAATAAAGCACTCCGGGCAGCACCACATCCGCCAGCTGTGCCAGACGGAAACGGTAAGAAAGCGTAATATTTTCCTCGCCGCTGCCGGAGTAACTCCAACGCCGCCGGATATGGAGCAAGCCGTTTTTGATCTCACAGCAATCTTGGCAGCTGATCACCCCGTGAGCAGTTTCAATACTGCCGGAAAGGATCACTCCACCATTGACAGTTTCGATACCGGTGATTTTTCCGTAACGCCAAGCTGTCGGCAATCTTTTCTCAAAAGCTGTCGCCACGGCAAAATATTCTGCCGCCGGAATGAAAAACTCTGCGTTATTCCCATCGGCAAACGACCAGAGGGAACCGGTCAGGCTCAATATACGATTATCTTTTTCAAGCAGGATCACTTTTCAAAACTCCTTGTTCCTCATAATATAGATCCGGAACTGCGCATTACAAGTTTTCATTCAGGAACTGCAGATTTTTCATAAGTTTTACCGATTGATCCTTGCGGCTGCCGAACATCGCTCCGCCGCCGGACATACCGAAATCGGCACTGGTCAAAACGATCAGCCCTTTACCGTATTTGCGCACCAGCATAAAGGAATAAAGTTTGCCGTCTGCCATTTTCAAAGATCCGTAATTTTCCCACGTTCCGGGAACTGCCGGCAGATAACCATTGGCAGGGGTCAGAGAATTTTTCAGGATATGCCGCAGATCTTCCGGAGTATTCTGCCAACTGCCCTCTTTGACATTGATGCTTTTGCGCCGGGAATCGATCTTCCAACCCGACCAATTCACCGCAAAATCCGCTTTGCCGAAATATTTATCCAGCGGCAATTCACCCCAGCTGGCAAAAATCAGCAATGCGCCTTTTTCCACTTGCGGAAGCACATTCTTCTGAAAAAATCCCGGATCAAGTTTGATTCCCCGGTAATGGCGGATAACATAAACATCCTGTGCCGGGAAAGCGGCGGTCAACTCCTTTTCATTGCGGGAAGTCCGGGTCTGGAAACCATAATTTTCCATCAGCATTTTCATCTCACTGACATCCTGCTCTTTGTGTTTGCTGAAAAACATCGTCCGGTAAACCTTTTTCAAGCCGGAAAACTGGATCACACCAAACGCATTCGGATCGTGGAAAACCGCATCCGGGAAGCCGGAATTTGGCAGCCCTTTGCGCACCGCTCCATTGGAGCGTTTGATGGCAAAGCCCCACGCTTCATTTTTGGCAACGCCCTTTTTGCCGAATGCCGCAAAGGGCAATCTGATTTCCACTTTCCAGTGATCTTTGCCGATGGTGCTTTTCACATCCCATTGAGGATTCCACGCTTTATTGAAGGTCATACCGCCCAGAGCGACTGCCTCATATTTTCCGCCGGAAGCATTGACCATCAAATGACGGTACATCCCCTCGGTATCGCCGGGGAACGAGATAAAAATATCCAGTGCTTCGGCGTTCCACAACTCATCATCATGTTTCGCCGAACCGGGGATCAACTTGCTCATATCCGGATCAAAACAGACGGCGTCGATATAAAGTGCCTGATCATCGTAACGCATTTTTACCGTCGTCTTTGCCGCCGGAGCTTTGCGGGCGGAATTGACAAATGACGGCAATTCTACGGCATCACCGGGGACACCGGTTTTGGGCAGCAGGATCTTGGAACTGCTTTTACTGGCGATATAATCCTGACGGTTGCGTTTCCACGCTTCATAAAGTTTTTCTCCACATCCAAATTCGCCAGAATCTGTTTTTTCCGTGCCGGGGCGGAAACTTTTCCGGCTTTGGCAAAGGCATCGGCAAAGAATTTGTCGCACTTGGCAATGACCGATGGATGGAGCAGCACCGGCGCACCGGCAAGGGGAGAATTGAAGAAGTACGAGTAGTGGATCTTCATACCGTTCCACGCCTTATCCATCAGCTCATAGTACGCTTTCATTTCAGCGGCGGCATCACCGAAAGCTGCTTCGGTAAGATCTTTGAGGATATAGTGCATCGGAGTATCAGGATTCCACAGCAATCTGGCATAGAGATAATGTCCCATTCTGTGATGCACCCCGGCATTCAATCCCGATGGGGACTGCACAGCCCGGGGATTACGGTATCCCGGAGGTGAAACTTCGGTGATCACCCCCTGAATACCCAGTTTGGCAAAATTTTTCATCTGATCCTGAAGCATACTGGTAAAAGGCAGGAACATCGCCGGAGTGAAAATATCAAATTCGTAACCGTAAACCAGCAGCGGAACCCCTTTTCTGCGCCACGTTTCCAGAGATTTCAACATATTGGCATTCAACGGGCAGGAACCCAGTTTATGGACATAGCAGCGGTTGTACATGCAATATTCGATAAATTCTGTTGCAGAAAGATCTGTTTCCGGCACTTCAAGGTAAGATTGATATGCCAGCGATGCCACCTTTACCTGCGGGCATTGCGATTGGATGCCTTCACGCAGGCGGTTATACATATCGAACCACAAATCGGTACGTTTTTTGGCAGAACACTTTTCACAGCGGCAATAATTCATATTGTCTGCCGGAAAGAGGCTCAAAATTTCCACCGCCGGATACTCTTTGCAATATCTGACAAACTGATCGATCATGATTTTATCGACTTCCGGATTGCTCCAGCACAATTGATCGGGAACCCGTTTGCCGTTGACCAGCGCAAAAAGTTCCGGTTTTTCCGCAAAAACTTTTTTGTCATAGATCGCTATATTATGATTGCTGAACATCATCCGGAAACCTTTGCCGATCCGTTTGTCATTCCATTCCGCCACCCATTTTCTGCCGTTTACCGGATTGCTCCGCATGATATTCAGCCGGTTGCGGGACATGAATTGCTCCATTTCCTCATTGTAAAATTGACCGCAAACATGGAATCCGCGGTAGGCGAAGCGGGCTTTTTCACGGATCTTCAATTCCGGGATCGTCAGAGTCGTGCGTTTCGGGATAAATTCACCGTCAGCTCCGGGCCACACCCAGCGGACACCGCCAACTTTTTCCAGAAAAGCGTAAGCGGCATACAGCGCACTGCGGGGATTGCTTCCGGTGCAATAGATTTTGCTATCTTTGGTGTAAACTTCAAATGCGTCATCTTTTGCCGTCGCTCCCGGAACATTACCCACCTTGATAACAATGGTTCCGGCAGAAAAATCACTGCCGGAAATGATCGGTAATTCCACATCGCCCATGATCTTTATGGTGCGCTGAAGTTCTTTGGCGGCATTCTTTTCTGCCGGAGTGCTTTTTTCCGCTATCCCGATCTGCCAATTGCTTTTGCCATTTTCAAACAGCACTTCCCCTGCCACAGAAAGCAGGGCAAAAAATGCCAGACACACTGTAAACAACTTTTTCATCTATCCACCACAAACTTACTTGTCAAAAACTTCCGGATAAAGTTTAGTGTAGCATTCCGTGCGTTTATATTTGGATGCCGCCTCTTTGCTGAAACTGTTCACATGACCGCCCAGATGCAGAACATTGTTCGTATTGGGGTGGTTGGCAACATTCTGCGTCTCCGAGCTGCCGGTGTAATCGACTGTCGGGTGATCGTGCAAAATCGTATTATTCGGGTTGGCATCGCCGCCTATGCGCCACCGTTCCGCACTGCTTTTGCCCTCATAATTATTATTCAGCACATTCCCCTTTTCCATCCAGAAATACAAATAACTCAAGCTCTGCCAGTTTTTTACAATCGAATCTGACGGACACTTGAACATATAAGCATACTGCTCAAAGGCTTGTTCATTAAAGACCGTATCCGATGGCACATTACTCCCGCAATACCCCCGATAAATCAGATTCGCCATGTGATGCGCCCACACCGTCGGCTTATAAGTGTGGAAATAATTGGCAACATAACCACTGGCGTAAGGTGCCGGAATACGGGAATCATTGTCATCAGCATACTGGATTATCCCCGTACCGATCTGCTTCAAATTGCTGATACAGCTGGCACTGCGCCCGCGTTCCCGGGCACTGTTCAAGGCAGGAAGCAATATCGCCGCTAAAATAGCAATAATTGCGATAACCACCAGCAGTTCGATCAGTGTGAATTGATGTTTCTTTGACATGGTACTTTTCCCCTTCTTTTTCAGTTGTTGACCTTTTGCCACACTAAAAGCGTGCATGTTACAAAGTATATTATATACCGTACACGGGGATAAAAAAATATCCAAAATCGCAAAAAGATATAAAAAATTGATATTTTTGGCAATTTTGCTATTGCATTTTACCGGTTGGCATGTTATTATTAACCGGAGGTAAAAATATGAGTTTGCTGAAAGACCGTGACGTTTTGTGGAACTACAATGAAAAAATGTGGTTCCTCGCCCGGCATCTTACCGAACCGGTTTACACTCTCGGTTCAGCGGGAATCACCTTCCCCGATCCCAGATACCATATCACCCGGCTCGATGGCGTGAATTTTTATGTGTTGGAATACATCATTTCCGGGACCGGTACTTTGCGGGTGGAAAATCAGCTCTTTTATCCTTCTGCCGGAGATTGCTACATCCTCCACCCCGACTCCTCTCTGGAATACTGGTCCAATCCGGAAAATCCGTGGAAAAAACTCTGGATCAATATCAGCGGACAATTGCCGAAATCTCTGATCGAAAGTTACTCCCTGCAAAACAGCGTACTTTTCCGTGATTGCCCTTTGATGCCGGATTTTGAAAATATCATGACTCTGCTCAATGCCCCGCCGGAAAATATCGCCGATCAAATAGCTTTGGCTATACATAAAATCATTGCCGGGCTGAGCCGTCACCGCACCCAGATCACCTTTGAACAAAATCAGCGCACCGGGCTGATTCTGCGGGATCATATCCACAAACACTGGAATGAACCACTCAAACTTACCGATCTGGCTAAATTTATCAGCCGTACCCCCGAACAGACAGTCAGAATCTTTAAAAAAGAATTCGGCGTGACTCCAATGCACTACCTGCAGCAATACAAACTGGAATCCGCCAAACAATATCTGCAAAACACCCGCTTCACTCTGCGGATGATCGCTTCTGAACTCGGTTTTTCCAACGCATACTACTTCGCCGCATGGTTCAAAAAACTCAGCGGCGTTGCGCCGGGGAATTTCCGGAAACAAAAAAAATGATCTCAATGCTTACCGGAACTGCCGAAACCGCCTTCTCCACGGTCTGTATCACTTAATCCATCAACCTGCGACAGCACCACTTCCGGCAGCTTGCAAATCACCATCTGCGCTATCCGGTCGCCACGGCTGATCGCAAAATCAACCTTCCCCGCATTATACATTATCACACCTACTTCCCCACGATAACCGGCATCGATCGTCCCCGGGGAATTCGTCAGCATCAGATCATGTTTCAATGCCAAACCGCTCCTGGGCCTTATCTGCGCTTCAAAGCCCACCGGCAGCTCCATCTTGAAACCCGCCGGCACCAGCGTACTTTTCCCCGGAATCAGCACCATGTCGCATCTCGAACGTAAATCAAATGCCGCATCATCTTCATGCGCCTTTACCGGAAACAAATCCGTACAACCATCAAGCATACTTATCTTTACTTCTGTCATGATTCCATCTCCATTTTTCAATTCTTTTTCTCTAAAAATAACCCCGGGAAATGATTTTTTCAATCCTTTAATGACTTTTTTACGGAATTTTACTTGAAAAAAACGCCGCAATGGTATATATTCACCGTCAGAAAGCAGGTTCTTCTCGGAACAATATTTGCATCGGGCTCTCTTTTGAGCTTACTGTACGTCGTGTCGCCGCGAGTAACACACCTGCTTTCTTTTTTTTTGCGCGGATTATGGGCAATCTCGGGCCTTGCGGGCGGAATTTTGTTCGGTCGAGTACGGTCGTACACTCCCTCACAAAATTCCTTGCAAAACCCGACATTGCCTCATACTCCGCGCAAAAAAAGCTTTCAGTTTGGTTCGGCTCTGGCGGGCTGTCGCCCTTGGTGGGGTTGCACCCCACACCCCGCAGCGTGCAGTCTGCAGGCGTTCTGTTTGGGAGGGCTCTGCGGGCTGTCGCCCTTGGTGGGGTTGCACCCCACACCCCGCAGTGTGCAGTCTGCGGGCGTTCTGTTTGCATGCGGGCAGGGATGGTCGTGCAGTCTGCGGGCGTTCTGTTTGGGATGGCTCTGGCGGGCTGTCGCCCTTGGTGGGGTTGCACCCCACACCCCGCAGCGTGCAGTCTGCGGGCGTTCTGTTTGGGATGGCTCTGGCGGGCTGTCGCCCTTGGTGGGGCTTCGCCCCACACCCCGCAGTGTGCAGTCTGCGGGCGTTCTGTTTGCATGCAGGCGTTTTTGTGAGAGATTGTGAGAGATTGTGTTTTCTCAAAGCTTCTCAAAAAATTCCCAAAAAATTCCCAAAAAATTCCCAAAAATTCTCAAAATCTTCTCATCAGCACAATGCGGGCTGTCGCCCTTGGTGGGGCTTTACCCCACACCCCGCAGCGTGCAGTCTGCGGGCGTTTTTGTGAGAGATGGTGAGAATTTGTGAGAGATTGTGTTTTCTCAAAGCTTCCTAAAAAATTCCCAAAAAATTCCCAAAAATTCTCAAAATCTTCTCATCAGCACAA
>JAZSIZ010000139.1:0-5780 GCA_045534015.1 Victivallaceae bacterium
ACATCAAAAATGCGGCGTGTGCTTGCCCCCCGGCTTGCGTGCCGCATTCCGTAAAAAAATTGCTTGTGCAGTCTGCGCGAGTGTGATACAGAGCGTTATGCCTGTGGCATGCAAGATGTGTTTTTATGGGAGATTGTGGGAGATTTTGAGATATTGTGCGTTCTCAAAATCTCTCAAAAATTCCCAAAAATTCTCATAATACTCAGCTCCACCCGCGCAGACGGCATGCCGCATTCCGTAACCATCCGTAATCATCCGTTACCACTTCCGTAAAAAAATGACTTGTGCAGTCTGCAGAGGTACTGTTTGCATCAGGGGATAGGCAACCGTTCCACGGTTTCCTCCCCTCATACTCCCCAACCTTTACGCACACATTTTCCAAGCGGATTCAGTGCGACAGTTTCCACTAAATTACGGTGCCTGCGTTCACGGGGCGAATGCCTTTGGCAGTCTTTCCGTTTACTCGCGGCTTATTGCTCGCCCTCCGCTCATCCTCGCAACTTTTGTTGCTCGGCTTTTGCTCTTAACGGGCAAAAGTATATTCGCATGCGGGCTGCGCGCTCGGCGGCAACCGCCTCGCACCCGTGTGTTTAATGTGCCACAGTGGACATCACGGGGGTGTAAAATATACCACTGTGGGCTTCAAGGGTGCGTTTAATATACCACATAAATTGCGGGGTGTGCGGTGAATGTACCACAGAGGGCAGCAAGAGGATGCATTTAATATACCGCAGAGCAGTGGAATACCGGCGGTATTACTTACGGTTTTTTTCAAGCAAAGCGGCGTATTCCGCTTCCAGAACATCAGCCATCTTGTGCCAGTCAAATTGTTCCAGAACTTTCTTTTTTCCGGCACTGCCGAGTTTTTCCCGCAAAGCCGGATCATCCAGCAGTCTGATTGTTTTCTGTGCGACACATTCCACATCTTCGGCAGCAGTGAGATAACCGGTTTCATTTTCTATGATCACTTCCGGAGTTCCGTCCAGAGCAAATCCGATCGCCGGAATTCCGACCGCCAGAGCCTGAACTACAGCTCTGGGCAATCCTTCATGCAGAGAAAGATGCCAGAGAATATCCGCCTGGGCAATATAAGAAGCTACTTCGGCGGGGGGGATCAATCCGGCAAAGTGGAAATTTTCCAGTATTCCGGCATTTTTCAATTCAGCGGTCAGTTGATCGTACATCGGACCATCCCCGACAAAAAGGAAGTGAGTTCCCGGGCGTTGTGCAAGAACTTTTTTTGCCGCCGGGATCACATATTCATAACCTTTCTGGGCAAAAAGCCTTGCCACGGTGACGATTACCGGGGCGTCAACAGGTATATTGAGTTTTTTTCGCAAAAGTTCATCCCGTTTTGCCCGGTCAAAGGAGGCGGTATCCATGCCGCTGTAAACGACCATGTATTTCTCTGCCGGAGCGACTTTTGCTGCGACACACTGATCGATCATCGCCTGTGCCACGGCATAGATTTTATGGCAGCGTTTTGCGGCGAAGTGTTCCAGAAAGATGAAAAGACGGTTTTTCAATCTGCTCTGGTATGGGTGGAACGCCTGACCGTGAACCGTATGGACGATCACCGGCACTTTTGCCGCTTTTGCCGCCAGACGCCCGATGATCCCCGCTTTGGAACTGTGGGTGTGGACGACATCAAATTTGTTGGCTTTGAAATATTTTTTCAAAGCGAAATAGGCTTTCAAATCGTGCCATGGAGAAATTTCCCGTACCATATCCGGAAATTCGACTACCGGAAAAGTTCCATATTCAGCATTTTCCAGAAGCTTGCCTTCTCTGCCGGGGGAAAAACCGGTGGCAAGTTCGACAGTATGTCCTTTTTCCAGATGTCCTTTTATGGTCAGCAGAGTATTTTCCTGCGCTCCGCCGACAATCAAGCGGGTGATGACATGACAAACTTTCATTTTTACCTGTCCTGTTTAAATGCCCAGTCGGTCAGCTTCACGCTGAAATCAAAAAGGGCATTTTTGCTGTGAGATGGGTAACCGGTGATACAGCAGAGGATTATTCTGCCGTCTCTTTCCACCCCGAAAGCCACACATCTGCCGGCAGCATTGGTAAAGCCGGTTTTGAATCCGAATGCACCGCGGACATTGCGGCCATTGATCATCTGATTGTCAGAACCGATGGAGTTCCCGCCGCTCCGCTTGCTGCCCCGGCTCAAAACATATCTGGGTGTGCCGCAGATTTTTTTGAGTTCCGGATTTTTCATTACTGCCTCACAAAGATACAGTACTTCGGCGGTCGAAGCGAAAGAATTGACCCCTTTTTGCGGCAATCCGCTGGGGCTGTTGAATTTTGCCTGTTTCAACCCCATCGCTTTTGCTCTGGCATTCATCGCATCGACGAATGCCGGAATATTCCCGTGCGAAGTGATGGCAAGCTGGGTGGCGGCATCATTGAAACTGCCAACCATCATGCTGTATACAAGATCTTTGACGGTGTATGTGGTTTTCTGCAATCTGGCATTTTCCACACCGGCGGCATCTTGAGAGATGGTCACGGTGTTGTTCCATGCCAGACTTTTATTTGACTTCATCTGATCTGACAGCACCAGTAAAGTCATCAATTTGGTCAGTGAAGCTATCGCCACTTGTTCGTTTGATTTTTTTTCATACAGCACCCGGCGGTTTTCAAGATCGACGATGATCACACTGCGGGCATTGTCAGATTGTTTGGCAAGTTCCGGCGGCAGTTTCAGCACCCGGTCGTAATTCCACTGCGCACTTTTTTCCGCAGCGGAAACACCTTCACTTTGCTCTGCGCCGTCCCTGCTGAAAATGTAATTGAATATGGCTTCCGCCAGTTCCGGATCGGTTTCAGTCTTCCGGTTTTTTCCTCCTGAATATGCACATGAATAGATCACTGCCGCATGCAGAACGGCAATGATCGCAAGGATCAGAAAGATTTTTACCCGGGACATTACGCAATTTTCCTTTACAGATTATTTATACATGTGGTGAATATAACACTTTTCCGGAGAAATTGCAAGTAAAAAAAATGCTTTATCTGATATTATTGCACATACAGGCTTGCAGATGATGCAAAAGCGGGGTATATTAATAAAAAAAGAGCAAAATAATAAAGGTTTGGGAAAATAATCATGCAGTATCCTCCGGCGGTTGAAGAATTGATCGAATATCTGAAGCTGCTGCCCGGTGTCGGCAGACGGGGCGCAGAAAGAATGGCTCTGGCGGTTGTTGAATGGCAGCCGGAGATCCAGAAATCATTCGGTTCTGCTGTTGCAGCATTGCCGCAAACTGTCGGCAAGTGTCCGGAGTGCGGAGCGATCAGTGCCGCCGGAGAGCTTTGTTCCATTTGTGCCAATCCGCGGCGGGATGGATCTTTGTTGTGCGTAGTTGAAAACATGCCGCAGCTTTTTGCTGTGGAAAAGGGCAACTATTTCCGGGGAAAATATCTGGTGCTTGGCGGCAGAATATCGCCGCTGGATGGCGAGGATGGTTCATCGCTGAATATACAATTGCTCAAAGAACGGGCTTCCGGAGCGGAAGTCAGGGAGGTTATTCTCGCATTGAGTTCCGATGTGGAAGGTCGGGCAACCGCGGCTTTTCTGGCGGAGATACTCTCTGACTTGCCGGTAAAAATAACCCGTCCGGCTCTCGGACTGCCCGCCGGAGCAAATCTTTCTTACGCTGACGGAGCAACGATCGCCGCAGCATTCAGTGGCAGAACTGACATTTGATGATCAGCAAATTTCCGGGGAAATATGGATAAAATTCTGCAAATAGTTTCATTGATCAACAGTAATCTTTCTGATTATGTTCTGACTTTTCTGCTCGGAGGTATCGGTATTTATTTTACCATCCGCACCCGTTTCGTGCAGATACGCTGTTTTAAAGAGGGGTGGAAAAATGCTTTCGGAGATTTTTCATTTCACCGGAAAAGCAGTAAAGGCGGCTTGAGTTCATTCCAGGCTCTTTCGACCGCATTGGCAGCACAGGTGGGAACAGGCAATATCGTCGGTGCCGCCGGGGCGATAATCACCGGAGGACCCGGGGCGATATTCTGGATGTGGATTATTGCATTTTTCGGTATGGCAACCAGTTATGGTGAAGCGATTTTGGCTCTGGAGACCAGACGGCGCAATCCGGATGGCACTTACAGCGGTGGCCCGGCGTACTATATAAAACGTGCTTTCCCCAATCTTTTCGGTAATATTCTGGCTGTTTTCTTTGCGGTTGCGACAATTATTTCGCTGGGCTTTATGGGCAGCATGGTGCAGGCGAATTCCATCGGGGAAACCTGTCAGGGGGCATTCGGCATAGCCTCATGGCAGATCGGGATATTGATCGTTATCTGTGCCGGGGCGATTTTTCTCGGGGGCATCCGCCGGATCGCCAGTGTTACGGATAAACTGGTTCCGGCGATGGCAATAATCTACCTTGCCGGAGGTTTGTTTGTATTGATCAGCCGGATAAATTTTATTCCGGAAACTTTCGGATTGATTTTCAAATACGCTTTCATGCCGGAAGCTCTGCTCGGCGGCGGATTCGGTCATGCATTGAAAACCGCTGTCAGTCAGGGGGTGAAAAGAGGGTTGTTCTCCAATGAAGCCGGTATGGGGTCAACTCCCCATGCCCATGCAGTTGCTGAAGTCAAATCTCCGCATAATCAGGGAACGGTTGCCATGGTCGGGGTGTTTATTGATACGGCGATCGTGCTTACGATAACAGCCCTGATCATCATTTCCACACTTTACACCGGCGATGGACCGCTGGCAGGAGCGACCGGAGAAACTTACGGAGAGATGCTTTCCGCTGCCGGAATAACCAAGACCAATATGGCACAAATGGCTGTCGCCCGGGTGTCTTCGGATGCATCCGGTAAAATTTTCATCGCAGTGTGCCTGCTCTTTTTCGCCTTTTCCACGATTCTTGGGTGGAACTACTTCGGTAAAGTCAACTGGCAGTATATATTCAATAAAAAACTTACAGTGCTTTATTCCATTCTGTCTCTGATTTTTATCTGCATTGGCACTCTGGTCAAAAATGATCTTGCCTGGGAATTGCAGGATATGTTCAATCAATTGATGGTGATCCCCAACGTCGTTGCGCTGGCGGCACTTTCAAATATTGTGATCAAAACAGCCCAAAAACATTGATGCTCTTCAGGGGAATTAACAATTTTTCCATCCTTTTTGCTGTTTTTCTACATTGAAAAAAACTGTCTTGCGTGCTATATTAAGTGTTAATTGCGGTTTTTACCATAAAGTTGTTGACAGGTGGTTTGTATACCCCTTGAAACGCATTATGTAAAATCAGAAAAACAATATGGTTCACTCTTGTCAAAACATAACAGAAAGGAAGAGATGATGACAAAGATGCTCAATCAGGCTCCGACTGCCAATGCCAAATTGCTGGCATGGGTCAACAGCTGGGTCGAAATCTGCGAACCCGATGCCGTTTACTGGTGCGATGGCTCCAAAGCCGAATATGACAAACTCTGCAATGAGATGGTCGAATCCGGTCTTGCCACCCGCCTCAATCCCGCCAAACGCCCCAACAGTTTGCTTTTCCGCTCCGATCCGTCCGACGTGGCACGTGTTGAGGCCCGTACCTTCATCGCTTCTGAAGTCGGATCGTAGCCATGTCGTTCTGTGAGCCAAGGAGTTGTCCTAATATGTTGTCTTCCTAAGACCGCTTGGCCTCCGACTTTGCCACCCGCCTCAATCCCGCCAAACGCCCCAACAGTTTGCTTTTCCGCTCCGATCCGTCCGACGTGGCACGTGTTGAGGCCCGTACCTTCAT
>JAZSIZ010000009.1:0-3578 GCA_045534015.1 Victivallaceae bacterium
GCCTTCATTTCATTCAGGCTATCCCGTATTTTAGCCAGAAAGAGGGCTCAGAGGGGGGTGTTCGAAAGCGCGGTAAGGTTTCCCCTACGACAGTTTAGCAAACTGTTGCTTTCGGCCACTCAGCCCCCTCTCCGCTTCGGAGCGCCTTTACAGTCCGCGCTCCACCAGACCTTATATATTATCGCAACTGAATTATTTCGCGCGGCGGATGCCGAGCTCGTCAGTCAGCGAGATGTATCTGGCGCGGTTTTCGCGGGCCAGATAGCTCAAAAGTTTTTTCCGCAGCGCAACCATCGCCAGCAGACCACGACAAATGCTGTTGTCTTTTTTGTTGGCACGCAGGTGTTCGGTCAGTTCGGTAATGCGCGCGGTCAGAATCGCGATCTGCACTTCCGGGGATCCGGTATCACCCTCTTTGCGGGCATATTTCTTGATGATTTCCTGTTTTACAGCTTTGTCCATTTTCCTGTTCTCCTTATAACATTGAACCACGCCTCCCACAGCACTGCGCCGGACTGCAGCAAACAGCACCATCGTGGAGCGTTGAAACATAATATAACCCCGCTGTTCGAAAAATGCAAGGCTCTTTTTAACTTTTTTTTACGATTCTTCTGATTTTTTCTGCAATCGACTGAACATCCAACCCGGCATTGCGGCGCAGCAGCGGCACTTCACCGTGTCCGGTAACTTCCGCCGGACTCCAGCCGAATCCGTGCAAGCCGCAGTGGGCTTCCGGAGCAAGTGTTTCCGCCAGCGCAGAATACAATCCGCCGCACAGCGAATGATCTTCGATCGAAAATTGGATCCTGCCGGTGAATTCAAGAGCTTTTTCCCGGTCAAACGGCTTGAGGAACCGGGCATCGACTACCGTGCAATCCAACTTGTCAGCTTCAAGAACTTCTGCCACATCCAGGGCTGTCTGCACTTCGCCGCCGGTCGCCCAGATCACCGGTGAACTCCAATCTCCCGGTCGCCGGATCACCGCTTTGCCCGGAATAAACGGCTGGCGGGGCAATTCCGCTGTCCGGCCTTTCGGATAACGCAGTATCACAGGAGATGATAAATTCAGCGCAAATTTCAATGCATCTTTGATCTCCCCGGGAGTTGCCACTGTCAATAATGTGACATTAGGCAGTGTCCGCAGAAATGAACAATTGTATATACCATGGTGTGTCGGGCCGTCAGTTACTGCTCCGGAGCGGTCAACTGCGATCACCAGCGGCAGATTCGCCAGTGCCGCATCATGGTAAACTCCATCCAGCGCACGCTGCAAAAATGTGTCATAAAACGCACATACCGGATGTTTCCCTGCTGCTGCCATGCCGGCGGCAAAAGTCAGGGCGTGTTCTTCAGCTATGCCGGTATCAAAACATCTTTCCGGATATTTTTTTGCAAACTCTGATAATCCGGTCCCTTCAAGCATCGCCGGACATACCGCAATCAGATCGCGGTCATGCTCTGCCAGATTCAGCATCGCTTTGCCGAATTCTTCCGAAAATCCCGGCGCAGATATTTTCATTTCACCCGTATCAGGATCGCATCCGGCAATGCCGTGATACCGGGTCGGATCTTTTTCCGCAAAGTCACAACCGTATCCTTTCTGGGTCACTATATGGAGCAGTACCGGTCCGTCGATCTTTTTTATCCGCTCCAGAATCGGCAGCAATTGCTCCAAATCGTTGCCGTTGACTGCTCCGAAATAACGGAAACCGAGCGTTTCAAAAAGCAGTGCCGGCGGCAGAAGAACACTTTTCCCTGCATCGTAGATCCGGGAGAAAAATCCGCTTATCCGGGGCGAAGGCGACAGTATTTTCTTCATCATCTTGCGGAATTGATTGTACGGTTTCGCCGCAATAACCCGGTTCAATGCCCGGGAAAGCATGCCGACATTACGGGAAATCGACATCCGGTTGTCATTCAATACCACGATCAGACGATTGCTGCCCGCCACTGTCGCCGCATGATTCAACGCTTCCAGTGTCACGCCGCACCCCATCGAACCGTCTCCCACCACCGCAATCACCTTGCCGTGAAATTCCGGATGTGCCGCACAATGCCCCAACGCCGTAGACAGTGCCGTGCCGGCATGCCCGGAAACCGCCGGATCAAAAACAGATTCCGCAGGATTTGTGAAACCGCTGATCCCGTCGAAACGGCGCAGTTTCTCAAAACCGGCTTCCCTGCCGGTAAGTAATTTATGGGCATACGCCTGATGACCAACATCAAAAATCAGCTTTTCTTCCGGGGTGTTGAATACCCGGTGCAGAGCTACTATAAGCTCCACACAGCCGCAACTCGATGCTAAATGCCCCCCGTTACGGCTTACAGATTCTATGATTTTTGTGCGCAGTCCCTCTGCAAATTCCGGTAATTTTTCCGGCGGAAGCGACCGCATTTCATCAAGCAGGGGTTTCATGATCTCTTGCGGACAATTATTTATTCAATCCACCGAAACGACGTTCTCTGCCCTCGAAAGATTCAATGGCTTTTTTCAACTCTTCTTCGCCGAAATCCGGCCAGTAAGTCTGCGTGACATACAATTCACTGTAAGAAATCTGCCACAAAAGGAAGTTGCTGACACGCAAATTCCCCCCGGTTCTGATCAGCAGATCAGGATCAGGCATATCCGGCAGATACAGATAGTTGCGGAATTCTTCTTCCGTAACCGGTTCTGTACTCTTGCGCTCTTTCAAAATCTTATTCACCGCATCCACGATCTCCGCTCTGCCGCCGTAACTCAAGGCAATGTTGATCGTGAATTTATCATTATCCTTTGTCGCATCGATCGCTTTTTGCAACGCAACCCGGGAAATCAGCGGCAGATCAGATGTTCTGCCGATCGTCCGCAGACGGATGCCGTTTTTCTGCATTGCCGGTAACTCAGATTCGGAAAACTCTTTGACCAACGCCATCAACGCATTGACTTCCGCTGCCGGACGTTTCCAGTTTTCCGTACTGAATGCATACAATGTCAATGATTCTATGCCGAGTTTTGAAGCTGCTTCAACAACTTTGCCGATCTGTTTCACGCCCGCCAGATGTCCCTCGCTGCGGCTTAATCCGCGTTCAGTAGCCCAACGACCGTTGCCATCCATGATTATTGCAATATGTTTCATCATAAATATTCTTCCCCCTTTTTGGTTTTCCTAATAACATATCATTAATAAATCATTTTGTCAATTTTATTCTGAAAAAAATCAGAAAATCATTTGAAATTTTAATTTTTTGTGTTATATTAAGTCTCATCATCCAAGGATGCGAGTGTAGCTCAGTTGGTAGAGCATCACGTTGCCAACGTGATTGTCGCCGGTTCGACTCCGGTCACTCGCTCCATTTTTTTTGCCTGAATTATGGGCAATCTCGGGCCTTGCGGGCGTCGCTCGCTCGGTCACGTACAGCAGTACGCTCCCTCTCTCTCTCTCCTTGCAAAACCCGACCTTGCCGCATACTTCAGGCAAAAAAGCGTTGTGTTTGGGGCGGCTCTTGCGGGCTGTCGCCCTTGTCAGGGGCTCCACCCCCGAACCCCCGATAGCATTTGTGCAGTCTGCTGGCGTTCAGTTTGGGGCGGCTCTTGCGGG
>JAZSIZ010000111.1:0-8764 GCA_045534015.1 Victivallaceae bacterium
CCAAAGTCAGCAGGCAGTACCACCGGAACCTCCTCTGCTGCAGGTTCCTCCGGTTCAGGGAAAGCAAGGTACTTCCCTGCAAGCTCCATGAACTCACTGCGACTGCTGCGGATCTGCTCTTTGAGTTCCTTGAAGGGGAGGCAGAAGTCGATTGCACTGTCGGCAAAGACTTCAAGTTTGACCGACACGGTTTCAACTCCGTCAGTTGCCATGGCACGGATACCGCACTCATCGCCAACAAAGCGGATAGAACGGTACAGTTCCACCGGACTGGTCTGACAGACAACTTTGCCCAGAACTCGCAGGGCACGGGACAATTCATTTTTGGTGATCTTCATTTTTATAACCTTTCATGTTTGGGCATTTCAAAAATCTGGACTTAATCGCAAAACACCGCTCTTTGGCAAAAGTCAAGCCTTACGCATCACTGGTTAACTCTGTTAGCCAGTGATTTGCAAAACTTGATTTTGCTTCAAAGAATCGGTTGTTTTTCATTTTAAGCCATCTTTTCTCAATGCCCATTTTTTTATTCTGCGCCAGATGAAGTATCCGGAGCAAAGGAGAGCGATCAAGACCGCCCAGCGGAGCGGCCAAGTGAGTACCGACAACGAATCGGTGAAGGCTTCTGGCTTTTCTTCAGCCACAGTTTTGAGTCCATCCTCTACGCCGTCACTGATCTTGTAAGCGGCAATGATTGTACCGGCAGCCACACCTCCGGCAGCAACCGTCTGCCACGGAACTTTACGGACAACTTCGATGGTTTTCACTGGTCGATGCCGTACCCGTGGACGATGTACCCGATGGGGAGCAGCCGAAGCAATGATTGAGAGAGCAGAGAGGATAGCCGCAAGGATAAGTTTCATTCCAGAGCCACCTTTCTGCTTGCCGTGCGGCAATTGTCGATGGATTGCAGCAGTACCGCAGTCAGCTCTGAATGAAGTTGAGACTTTGCCTGCCAGAGATCGTAAGCACACCACGCTGTGCCGCCAGTTGCCAACAGTACGGCAACAGTGTCGCCAATGGGGAATGGACCATCCGCTACCGCACAGGCGGCTCCTGTGCCGTAGGCAGCGGCAAGGCGTGAACTGATTGCACCCAGAACTGAAGTAAACGCCTTTATAGTTGATTTCATAAAGACCGCCTCAAGCATCAGCCCGCTTGCAGCATAAGCCGAAGCAACAACTGCATCGCTGTTGAGTTCAGCAATGTGTTTTTGGAAGCTTGCAGGGTTCACGTCACAGCCATAGACTTTCGCCCCTTCACGGCAGGGATCAATGATCCGGGCATTGATAACTGAAGACAGATACTCCTGCGTCCGATTGCCTCCAGAGAGTTTGTCGCAGCTGGCAAGATAGCAGAATTTCACCATACTGCCGTAACTGGCGAGTTCTTCCACGACTGCAGGGATGTTCTGCTTTGCCCGGTCGAAGTGGGGCTTGGCTCTGGCATCGAGTTCAGCAATGTCAGGTTTCCGGGGGATGGCTGTCACCACATCGGAAAGTTTTTCTTTGTGCAGCATCCAATAGCCGCCGCCCCCCAGAACAAGGGCAAAAAGAAGTCCGGCGAAGAAATATCCTCCACCGGACTTGCTCTGGTAAGTTTTTTGCATAATACCTCCATAGATTGATGTTTTTCAGAACGGGACTATCCCGTCCGGGGTATTATGCCTGAAAAAGTGGCAGTTTTAAGGTTTTTGCTGTGTGATATGTTAAAAAAATCGGATTTTTTATACATATGGGGCTTGTCATGTTAAGAAAAGTAGATTTTCTTAACATGACAACATCCTAAAGAAGATGATTTGTGCTTTTCAGCAGATGTTGTATTGTGTCAATGCCGAGTTTACCTGAGCGATCAGAGCTTTTGTCTCCGCTTCAGAGATATTAGCCGTGGCTGCTGTTTTTATCAGGTCAGCATCGGTGATGTTGCGCCCTTTACCGTTTAACATACAGGTTTGTTCGCCATTGATACCGGCGCTGGGCGTCAGATCGTAGGCAGGGGCAAGCTGCCACTGGAGCTGTTCGTTCAGCAGAAATGAAAAGTTCTTGCTGTGATCGTCTTTATTGCCGCTTTTGACATTGAAGATCATCCGGCGTACCATTTCCACTACGTCGGTATTGTTCCGGGTTAGAATCCAAGTGAGTTTCAATAGATTTTCGTAATCGAGCGAAGCAAGGCGGTGGGAAGCGTGAAGCAATCCGCAGGCGGTATGGGTGTGAACTTTACCCTTCGGAGTGCGATCAAAACGCTGAACTCCGAAACATCCGCGTCCATCTTTCAGGGGGAAAAGGTGAGTTTCCGGCATGGTGATCCCGGCTGCTTTTGCCGCCAGAGAGTAGCGGTGCTCCAACTCTCCGGAGGTCTGCGAATCGTGTCTTTCAGAAAACTTGATGATCCACGGAGTAAACCCGTCAGGAATCGTTTTGCTGCCATGAATGATCTTTTTGCGATCACTTGAAACATATGCCACGATCTTGGGACGGGCTCCCCCAGATGAGCCATTGAGTTTCAACAGTTCATCCAGAACAAGGCTCTCTTCGCCCTCAAGAATCCGATCAACTTCACCAGACAGTGAATCAAGTTCAATATCGCCGTACAAATCAGAATCCTCGGCTGCCGGTTCGTATTCCAATGCGCCCATCGGATTTGCTCCGATGAGTGAAAGCCGGTCAAGGGGCGTTATTTCAGCATAAGATTTGCCCAGCTTTCGGAGTTTGCGGTCAAGAAGCAGACATCCCCAGCCGTCAGGCAAACTGTCATTAAAGAGTCCGAAAAGTCCATCGAAAACATGGGCTTTTTCTTCAAACACTCCCACTTTCAAAGGCAGTTTGAAAGGCGACAACTCAATACCGCTTTTCAGGAACCCCGGAGCATATTCAAAAAAGATCCGCTGTTTATCCTGATGCAGTAAGCCGACTTCCTGACGGCAGCCGTACATATTCAAAAAGACTTTAAGTTTCATTTCTTCCTCGCTCTCTGCCGCACCTTTGCGGCTTTGAACTCATAAAGCGAAGCAGGGACATCATCGACAGCAAAGATGTTGTTGAAGTCATCAAGCCTACCCAGCACCAGAGCGATGCGGAGCAGATGATTGAACTGGACTTCACCGGTCTTTTCAAAACGTTTGACTGTGCCTACTGCAATACCGGCTTTGTCGGCAAGCTCCTGCTGGGTGATATTCTGCTCCAAGCGCAACGCTTTGGCACGTTGTGCCGTCTGAAGCATCACATCAGCGGGGGTAATTAAAAGAATATCGGTCATTATGCTATCCTTTATCTGTTGTTTTCAATATATAATATACAGCACAATGGCTGTAAGTCAAGTAATTTTCTCTAAAAAACGTAATCTTACGGATAGAAACTGACGGTTATTTTTTATGGCTTGAAAAGTAGCTGATGCGGTGCTATTTTGTAACATCGGCAGTAAAAAAAGTTCCCACAAATTTCCCACAATGTGGGAACAAATTTTAAGCTGCAAGTTGTTAAACAATCGGAAGATGCAGAAGATGAAGCAGTTGCGGTTTTTCAGCCAAAAGGTCCAGCCCCCGCTACCAAATGAATTTCAGCCAGTCAACCGACTGACTTTTTTCTTGCCATAAATCCCCTTGCACCAAAGGGATTTACGATTTTGCCCAATTCTCTGTTGTCCCTCAAAACCTGTAAAAACGCTCCAAATCTCTCTCTGATTCTCTGTTTGATGGGGGACAGAAGGAGTACTCCTTCTGCTGTTAAAAAGTCATAACCGCTTGATATTATTCACAATACAAACATCTCTCTGTAAAACGGTTTTTAGCCTTGGTTGGTGGGGCATATTTCGCTATTTCGTAACTCCGACAAGTCCTTGCAACTACTCCCACGTGTTTATAAAAACAAATCTCCATCGAATTTGCGTAAAAATCTTGCATTTCTCGATTGACTTTTGCAAAATCACTTGCATTTTTCGAACGAGATTTTTATTTGCAAAGTAATTACAGCTCGTAATGGTTGAATTAAGCAAAAAAAATCCCGGAGCAGTACCATTGTTGATACCACGCCGGGATTATTGTTTTATGTGTTACGCTATACCAAGTAATTTGCGTTGCTCCTGCCAGTTGTCGGGAAAGCCGTATAGCACTTTTGTCAGCGTTACGCTTTCGGGAGCTTTGCCGCTCATTACTGCCGTGACGATATCAGGTGCAAGGTTGACCAGTGACAGTGTCCGAGCCACGTGGGAACGGTCTGATTTGAGATATTGAGCAAGTTCCAACACGGTGGAAAACTTGCCGGATTCCATCATATCGGCGTACTGGTGTGCCAGAATCAATGCTCGGGGCAACGGCTCTTGAGCGATGTCTTCCAATGTGCGGTTCTGCTCATCGACCACGATGGTCTGCTTATACCCCAAATGCCGCAGTTTGAACGGCACTACAATGACCGGAGTCCCGTCTTCACGATATTTTATATTATCCATTATTTACCTCCACGCCCACATCTTTGAGCAGGGCTTTTATTCCATCTACTTTCGGTTCTATTTCCAAGCGGTCATCAAATATCAGAATCCGGCTGATGATGTTCTGTAACAACCGGCATCGTTCATAATGGCACATAACACTCCATATTCCGTGAATGTTTTTCAACACTGCACGGAGTTTCGGAGCGGTCATTGAGTTATCCTCTTTTGCCATTTGTGCGATAAGCGTGGTGGACTGCAGCAATTCGCCGACTTGCTCAAGTACAGTTTTCTGCAAGGCATCTGCCGGAACCCGCCTGACGGGGCAAGTGCTGAAATTCCGCTTGGTGTCTTCCGTACATATATAATACTGATAGCGTTTATTTTGCTTTTTGGTATGAACCAACCCCATAGCACCGCCGCAAGTGCCGCAGTAGAGCAATCCGACAAACGGATTCTGTTTGGAACGGTGCTGTTTGGGATCGTGCCGCAGATTGCCATTGAGCAGATTTTGTACCTGATCCCAGAGTTCCTGTTCAATGATTGCCTGATGCTCACCCGGGTAAGTGGTGTCTTTATGCGGAACACGTCCGATGTAGAGTGGATTTTTCAGCATCCGGTAAATCATCTGATTGTTTACCAACTGCCCATCGTGCTTTACGCCCTTTTGGGTAGTCCAGACTTTGCCACGGATGCCTTTCAATTCCAATGTTGTTGCCACTGCCTTTGCCGAGCCGGTACGCAGGTATTCTTCAAATACAAACTTGACCGTTTCCGCTTCTGCTTCGTTGATGTGCAGTTTTTTGGTAATGGGGTCAGAATCATATCCGAGAACCGGATAACCACCGCAGTGTTTGCCACGCTTTTTTGCAGCAGAAACTTTATCACGAACCCTTTCGGTCAAAATTTCTCGCTCAAATTGAGCGAATGTCATCAGAATATTCAACATCATTCGTCCGGAACTTGTCCGGGTGTTGATCTCCTGCGTTACCGAACAGAATGATACGCCGTACTCATCAAAGACCGATTGCAGTTCCCCAAAATCAAAAATCGAGCGTGACAAGCGGTCGATTTTGTAAACCACCACCATATCGATTTTCCCATCCTTGATATCCGCAAGCAACTGCTGTAACGCAGGACGGTTGGTGTTACCGCCCGAAAAACCGCCATCGTCATAATGTTGCGGCAGGCATACCCAACCGTTAGCTTTCTGACTTGCAATATAATTTTCACCTGCTTCGCGCTGTGCATCCAAGCTGTTGAACTCCTGCTCCAAGCCGTCTTCCACGGACTTGCGGCAATAGACCGCACAGCGTACTGTTTCTTTATTTACTTTTGCCATTTTTAGTTTACTCCAAAGAATTTTTTACCGTTCCAATGTGTGCCGGTGATTTTTTTCGCCACTGCCGTCAGCGACCGATACAACTGCCCGTTGTACTCAACACCGTTTGGACGGATTATCACCTCATATTTTTCATCTTTCCACTCCCGGATGATACGGTTTCCGGGTTTCAGAATTCCGCTGTTGCGTGACGGAGTGCGTTTCCGGGCAAGCATTTGCTTTTTCAGCTCTTCCGAAAGTCCGCCGTAAAACAGCTCCTGAATGCGGTAAGCCAATCTGCGCCGCATAAATACCGGGCCATACTCGGGAGGATTTTTGCCGAATAAATCTTTCCATTTTGAAATAAGCTCCTCTTTATCCATCTGTGCCAGTGCGAGGAGTTGACGCTGAACAGAAACTTCCGTGTTGTTTCCCATAAACAGTCCTTTCTTGGTTGTTGCTATATATAAAGCATTTATGTTGAGATACATCCAGTCTCTATGCAAAAATATCAGCCGTTTTTCACCGTTGCAGGAAATGCGATGTAACGCTTGATGGCATTACAGAGAATTTCTGCAATTTCCTCAACTGCAGTTTGAACTTTCGCCTGATTATTTTTGCTTCGGATATTCTTGTCGGATTTTTCCATAAAAAGCCTTTCTTAAAATAAATAGTTGATAATATTCCCCTGTGCGATTGGATATGCGGCAATAGTACGCTTTATTAGTGTCAGAGCGAGACAATATGCTCATAACCAATCACATAGGAGATAGATAAAATGAGTGAATTCAAAGTCGGAGACCGTGCCGTAGCCAAAGTCGGCCGCAATGAAATCAATGTGGAGATCCTCGCCGTGGAGGAAAAAAGTTACCTTGTCCGGAACACTGCCGGCAAGGAGTTTCACGCAGTACGGTTGACTGCGTTACCGGATGCCAAGGGAGTCGGCAATACCGACACCATTGCCGCCGAGCCGGAGAAAAAACGCTCACTGTTGGAAGCCGCCGTGGAAGTCCTCCGCATTGCCAAACAGCCGATGAATACAAGAGAAATCATCGAATGGGCAATGAAGTTGGAACTCTGGCAGCCTACCGGAGCAAAAACACCCGAACAAACGCTTTACGGAGCAATCGTCCGTGAAAACAAGACAAAAGAACATCCCAGAATCGTCAAAAGCAACATCAAGGGCAAGTTCATATATGCCGGAGAGTGAGCATCGAGGCTTGAAAATTAGCGCCATTTGGCGCTGATTTTTTTATCCACTGCCGTGGTTATCTTCTGCAACCAACTTAAATGAGTATATCGAGTCCTTCCGCGCGCCCTCATAGCAAATCCCTTTTCAGAGGAACCGTTGAGATGCCCCAGAAAGCCCTTTGTGGCGAATTTTATCAGTCGACCTGCCATGTCTCCGTCTTGCATGTTTCGAGCGTACAACGCCCCTTGCAACGCGTTTAATGGCGTGCTGAAAACTTACCGGACTTCTGTGGAAACTCTTCAGGGTATTTTGACTCCTTCCACCGCCCTCTACAGGAAAAGTCCCGTGGAGTACCTTATGATTTTTCAGTCTTGGATTGGGGTTTCGGCTATGCCTGACCGGTACGCCAGAAAAAACTTTTGCACGCGTGCTGACGCAGATTGTCTGCGTTACCGAGTGCTTGCTTGGGTTGAGCGTAAAATGCGTGTAATGCCCCAAACTTTGCGTTTGAGCGAGATGCCGTAATTCTGGCGAATTTGGCGAATGATGATTTTTCTTTTTTGCGTTCCTAATAGAGAAAATCAGCAAAACTTGCAAAAATCTCTAATAGGACCGCTTGCGACGCTTTGCCGCTTTTACACGCCCCCCTTGGTGGTGGGCGGTGATAAAAGCCGTCAAAGGTCTTCAGCTTCTTTTGCCAGCTTGTTTTTAGCGACTGCTTCTTTTTCGGTGATATATTTGATTGTCAGATGACGCCCACCGCAGAATTCGCATTTGAACCAGCTGTCGCAGTTTTTGCCCCGTTCCTCCTTGGGCAGCCATACCATCGGAGTCATTTCCTGACAGTTATGGCAAAATGCTGTCGGCTCATTCGGTCTGATTTCACGCCGCTTGACAGGCTCTTGTGGAACTATTGGAGTACTGAGAACTGATGGTTCAACAGTTTGGGTTGCCCGGTGAGTTGCAATAAATGTTGCGGCAGGGTTATGCAATGCCCATTTTTTTGTCTTATGACCGCTTTTCGGCAGTTCCCATTTCCGGGGTGCTGTTTTGCCGTGCTGAATATTCCATTTTTTCCGGGTGCTGATGTTCTGCTGTTGAGTTTCCATATTCTGTTTTTCCTTTTTGTTTTTCAATTTTCCGGGGGTAAAAAATCACTTTTAACAGCCGTTATGCTATTGAGAAATCCGATTCTGTAAGTTGCTCAAAGCCAGTATTTTCCGTTTTCTCATTTTTTTACGCCCCTTATAGTGTATTTTGAAAATCAAAAAACAGAAAAAACGCTGACACGAGCTATTTTTATATTGTTCCGCAAATGCGGGAACAATAATAAAAATGCTCTTGCTGTGTCTTCAGATTTTTGGGGAACGGGAACGCTTTTTGCCATTGTCCTGCTCCTCATCTGTGATCGCATCCAGCAAGTCCGGTTCTTTGTAAAATGGTGACTCTGGACCGTGACAAATGCACTTCATTGCCTGCTGATGCTTTTTCGGATCGCCTTTACGGATTTCCAGAAAATTTTCTGAAATCAAGCATTCTACCGCTGATGTGACTCTTGTCTTCATTGCCCCCAATCGCTCATGGATCAAGTTGATGAGAGCTGTTTTAGGGAGCGGCAGATTGAATTCAGCAATATTATCCCTTATTGATACCATGATCGCATCAGTATCCATATTTTTGCGCTCAATCTCTTCTTCCGAGCGTTTTCCCTCTTTGCCTTCCATCTCTGCCGGGTCATATTCCGGAGCAAGCGTCCACAGATTATTTTCATCACGGCATAAACAGAACGGATCGACCGGGGGAAAACTGCGGACGCAGCAATTCAC
>JAZSIZ010000156.1:0-11807 GCA_045534015.1 Victivallaceae bacterium
ACCTCACCTTTATAATATTTACTTATTTCGGGATCGGCTAAATTTTCAATATCATATCCAATAGTCAAAACAATTTGGTCGGTAGCAATTTTCTTTTCAACTAAATCAAGAGCAAGAAGCTCTATCATTTCACGGACTATCAATTTTGCCTTTTCAAAATCATAAGGGCAATGCAAAACCTGCCCGGTGCTTATACTTTTGTTTTCGGGCTTGTAGGCTTTTGCGTCTGCAATCGTGCAAGGCTCCCAGCCCCAAGCGTGGTCTATGAGCAGTTCTGCATTGATGCCGAACATTCGGTAAAGTAGATCTTCGTTCTTGACCGACATCCAGGCGACATCGCCCATAGTGTACATCCCGGTGGCTTCCAGTTTGCTGGCATATCCTTTGCCGACTCTCCAAAAGTCTGTAAGCGGTCGATGTGACCACATTTTTTCCCGGTAGGAGCGTTCAGTCAGCTCTGCGATCCGGACGCCATCTTTATCAGCCTGAATGTATTTCGCTTCAATATCCATGGCAATTTTGCAGAGGTAAATATTGGGACCGATACCAGCTGTGGCTGTAATGCCGGTTGTCTGCAAAACATCCCAAATCATCTTCATAGCAAAGTCACGGGCGGTCAGCTTGTAGAGTTTCAGATAACT
Organism: Victivallaceae bacterium; assembly: GCA_045534015.1. GTDB lineage: Bacteria > Verrucomicrobiota > Lentisphaeria > Victivallales > Victivallaceae > UBA1784. The sequence continues at coordinate 642 of JAZSIZ010000156.1, forward strand.
GGTTGCGTCAATGAAAACCTCATCAATGGAGTAAACATGAATATCGTCCGGAGACACATATTTTAGGTACACTGAATAAATCTTTGCACTCACTTCCATGTACCGAGCCATCAGGGGAACGGCTACCACATAGTCCAGTTCCAAAGACGGATTTGCTTTGAGTTCCGGAGCGTTAGCAGACTTGCCCGTAAATTGCCCTCTGGGGGCTCTGTGGCGGCGGTCAGCGTTGACTGCCTGTACTCGTTGGATGACCTCAAACAAACGCGCTCTGCCGGGGATTCCGTGGGCTTTCAGCGAAGGGGAAACTGCAAGGCAGATTGTCTTTTCCGTCCGGCTCTCATCGGCAACAACGAGATTGGTGGTCATGGGATCAAGATTGCGATCCATACATTCCACGGAAGCATAAAAGGATTTCAGGTCTATAGCGATATATGTCCGATCGATCATGGCACATCAGATCTTTTCTGGATTGATTTCCTCAATGAGAGTCTTGATTCTATTCAGACTGTCTCGTATAGAATGCCTGTTGGCCATTATTTGCTCCCTCAAAAAATCCATATCCTCAGGGGCTATTATTTCCTCAAGAAGCTCAGATCGGAATGATTCCTCTCCTGATCTTTGACATTGCAGTATAGCAATCAGCAACATTTCCAGCATATATCCCAGGCGCTGAATAGGCACTTCCTCACTTTGTCGTGACCATCTATTTCCTGAATGTCTGAAAATTTTGACGGACGCATCATTCGGATCGTATTGAGCTCTGCCAACAGATATGTATTGAGCATCATTATAGTCATCTGGATTTACCATTCTATAATTACATGCAATTATCGGCTTATGGGACAACCATGTTGGCATATCTACTGTATGAATTCTTTCCGTTTGCTCATCATAGATTTCATCGTTTGATTCCACATCAGGAGATGTATCAGAAACTATAGCTTTCAAAAAAGACACTGCTTCTGGAATAGCCCCATGAAGATATTCGTTCCAACTACCCCATGAAAAAAATCTTCCAGCATGTCTGATGGAATGAATGTGGAGAGTGTAATCATCTATAGTCAACGAGGAATGCTTTGCCCAGGCACCATTGACAAATTTTATTCCTTTCGCTGGCGTATATTGGACATTTAGAGTCGCCATTGCCTCATTAAAAAAATTTGCTGCAGAATTTCCGATAAAAATACAGATAGACGGTTTTATCACTTTGACGACATCAACAAAATTTCGCCATCCTGCAGCAAATTCCTCCGCGAGGGGCCTTTCATTAACTGTACGCATCGGACGCTGAATAAAGTTATAAAAGGCAATTTTATTCCAGAGCTTTCGTCCATCAAAGTTATTTCGACCTGTCAATGCAAAATTGACATTATCATACGTCGTATTTGACCACCAGCGCATAATTCTGCTTTCATATATCACTGCTCTGGTGAAATCCTTATCGTCAGCAACTCTATCCACATCGCAGTCCTTTTGGATCTCTGTTCGATTTTTGTTGCTGGCATAGTGAGACTCTCCGACGACAAGGATCTTGATGGCCTGCTCATTGTAATATTTTCCGATCCACGGTAGCCAACACAGACCATTTCGCATGGCATTATTCAGGTCTATGTCAAATTCTGAAGAGTGGTTATCTATAAAATTATTGTTCATTTTTCATCTCCTTGATGCCCATTTTCTCAATCAGACAATTCAGGCTTTTATCGTGCTGTGCCTGACTGATAGCCCCGGTTGCAAGGAATGTGTCCAACAAGTCCTTCTGACGGCGAAAAAGCTCCAGCTTCTTTTCAGCCAGAGACATGGCTTTCCACTTTTCGTCTGAATTGTTCTTGAAATCAACCATTGCCGATCCCCTTTTGCAAATCACTGATTTTATCTTGCAATGAAGCATCAGGAAGGCTTTTTCCATGTTCCCATTCGGAAACCTTTCTGGCAGAAACTCCGAGGAGTTCTCCAAATTTTACCTGCGTGAGTTTCAGCTCTTTACGCAGGGCGGCGATGCCTTCGGCCGTAAGGGGCTTTTTAGGCTCGTTGGCAGGCACTGGCGGCAGTTCGGGGAAAGTGTCCCCCGGTCTGGCTTTTGCCCGTGGAGAGCCGTTTACAAGCGTTGCAGAAACATCACGGATCGCGGTCATTTGCCGTGGATAGAGTTCAATTTTTCGCTCAACAAGTCCGGTGATTTCTTTCCGGACCATATCCTGTTGTTCGGCATCAAGTTTACTACCGGCAAAAGCACAGTCGGCAAGTTCCTGCCGTCCGGTAACATGGATATTCCAGGCGATCATTCCCATTTGCCAGACAATATGTCTTCCGGTAAGATCCGGACCGTTGGAGTCATCAATATATTCCGGCAAAACCGGCTCGCAAAGTTTCTCCAATGCAACAGATAAGCGTTCCGTCAGCGATTGCTGATTGTGGATCGCCTGTTGCTTTTTTGCCTTGACTTTTGCTTTTCGTTTCTGTGCCTTGTTTTGTTTACTCATCAGAATTGTCGCTACCGTTAAGACTGTTTATACTGTAGGTCCGATTGCGATTAGCACCGTTTGCAACAAGTATCTTCTTATCTATCAGATTTTTTAGAATATCCCGCATTCTTGAAGATTTGATGTTCAAGAGAGAACAAAGTTCTCTGGTTGAAACAGCTCCATGTGCCGATATATATTCACATATAACTTGTTCACGATTTATCGCCGATTTATCGCCGATCTTGGATTTTATCGCCGATTTATCGCCGATTTGTTTTTCACCCGGCTCATTATCTGCAGAACTATTTTGGGCAACAGCATTGCGCCATTTGCCGGATTCCATAAGTTTGGCTTCAAAAACGGTGATACGGTCTATGGTAAAACCAGCTTTGCCGTTGCCTTTTTTCATGTTTCTTTATCCGAATTGTGCTGTAAATAAAACATCATTTTCTGATTTTCAATTTCAGCACGAAGTTCTTCTTTGGAAGGCAAATACAAGAGATACTTGCTTGCAAACAACTGTTCGCTGCCGTGCATAACGGAATAACGGGCGATGTCTTCATCGGTATCGGCGCACAACAGAATCCCCAATGTGGGGTTATCACCTTCGCCTCTGATCTTTTCATCATACATTCTGATATACATATCCATCTGACCGACATCCTGATGGGTGATTGCAGAAGTTTTCAGATCAATCAATACAAAACATTTCAAAATGTAATTGTAGAAAACAAGATCTATTGAATAGGTATTCTTTTCTGTAACAATTCTCTTCTGCCGGGCAACAAAGGCATAACCTTTCCCCAATTCCATTAAGAATTTTTGCAGGTTATTGATAATGCAAGTTTCCAATTGAGTTTCAAGATAGTCGCAGTCAGGAGACATTCCGAGAAATTCAGCGACAACAGGATTTTTTATGAATTCCAACTTGTCTGTTTGATAATCTGCTGTCAGCGTTTCCATTTCAGCTTTGACTGCATCCGGAGTCTTGGTTTGCAACAACCGGTAATAATATTGACTGGATATATTACGCTGCAAAGTTTTGACTGACCATGCCTCTGTTGCTGCTTCAGCGGCATACCACTGTCTGGCTGCCTCATCATTGACCTGCAGCAGGACACGAAAATGCGTCCAGGATAACCTTTCCAATTTTGGACTTGCCGAGTCCAAAATCTCAGGGAAGCATTTGTAAAAACGGACAAATTTATATAACGTGCTGTAATCAAATCCCTTACCATAAAGATTTGTAAGTTCTTCTGCAAGACTGAAGATGACTTTTGCTCCGTACTCAGCACGATTTTCATTTCGCAATTCTTCTTCAGCGATCCGTTTGCCCAGCAACCAATTTCTCTTGACCAATGCAAAATTCACGGCCTTGTATGCGTAATCTCTGGCTGTATCAATAATAATTTTTGCATCCTGCAAAAGATTTTCTGACTTGATATAATTTATTCCATTCTCATTTGTCTTTGTCAATTTTGTCATTGAGACCTCCATGCGATCTTATGCCTTCAAGGGTAATATATCACGATTTTGTTTTCTTTTCAAACTGAAAACATCTTAAAACATCATTATTGTGGTCTGGTATTCTTCTTGTTGCACCCAAATAATTCTTATTACCGAATGGAATTTGTTTCCAATATTGCCAGAGACACATACATCCTCCTATCAGATTTTCCAGAATAAAGGGTTTTGCTAAAAAAATTCAAAAATCTTGTTGATTCTTTTGCTGAAAATCTGTAAAGATTTTATAACTTGCAGATAGATAAACACATATCTTTTGAGCTTAAAACGAACAACATTATGCTGATAATCTGCTTGAATAAGCTTTGCTATCTTACTGTTTTTCTCCTGAAATTAAGTCAACATATCTCAACAGAGACCAATTTCTTTTTTATTTCCTCCCACACCTCAACAAAACACCATTCTTTTTAGCTTGTAAACTTTAATACAGGCATTGTAAAAAAGATCAACAATGGCAGTTGACACATAGGGTACTTGTTGATTTTTAATTATTGTATATACTTGTTAATCAATAACTTGCGTATGTTTTTACCTCTTGCAAAAACATCTTTTTAAGCGTATTTTAATTATTGCGTGCGATGGTCGCAGGCAAAAAACAAGAAAGGATGTACTTATGAATCAAGAGCAACACAAAATCTCAAATCGGGTCGTGGGAGCGTTCCGCTCTGGTGGAAAACTTTTCCTGCTGCCGTTCCGCGAAAATGGATTTGCACCGCTTTATCCGGTGTTGAAATCCAAAACTTTGATGTCAGGTTTGGTTACAGTTGCAACTGTAAGCCAGACCTTTGCTGCACCGGGCAGTTACGGTATTGATGCCTCTTCCGGGCTGGGGTATGTGCAGTGGATCATTATGGCAATCGGTTTGATTTTTACCCTGATTATGGGAATTTCAACCGGTTTTGCTTTCAAAAATGATGCCGCCAATGCTAAAGCCCAGCTGATCGGAACCATTCTGATTCCGGTGCTGTTCGCCATTATCCTCTACATCTTCAATCAGACATTGGGTATTTCGCTGAATTCATCCAGCGGTCTGTGAGGTGTGTATGCAGGACGACCACGGGCTTATAATTCCGCGGAATCCTCAACAGGTTCCGGCGTCACAATTCAGGTTATCCCGCAATCTCAAAGTGAGGGGAGATGCGATCTATATCATCTTTTCCGGGATCGTGGCGTCGGTATTTCTTTTTTTCTGCCTGATGGATACTTCCGCAGTACTGGCTGTTGCCACAGCATGGATACCTCTTGTTGTGTCGGTCTGGTTTTATTTCCGTTTTGTCCGGGAAAAGCCCCGATATTACTTTGAGTATTTCCTGAACAGCCTTTACGGAAACACCTTGCGGATTGATCCCCATAAAAAACTCCTGCTGAAAGCGAGGAAAAAATGATCAACTTCCCAAACGGTTACATCATTGAAACAGAAAAGCCCCAGGATGCTTTTCTGGTCTATGGTGAACTCAATAATACCGGTTTTGTTGCCAAAGGGTTTCGGCTTAATGTGCCGAATCTTTCCCATTCCGGCTGGGGACAAAAAAATGAACTTTTTCTGCATCTGCAATCCTACCTTGCCCGGTTGGACTCCGGCAGACGGATTCAATTCCGTTATAAACGTGACTCCAATTACCGCAGGATTCTGGATAAATATAATGCCGATACTGAACGTTTTTCTGATTTACCCTTTGCCAGAGAGTTCAGAAACCGCATTTCCGCACAATTCAGAAAGGAGATGGAAAATCACGAATTGCGGCGGGAATATCTGACCTTGTACCTTTCAAGACCGGCAAAGGAATTTATTTCCGGAGCGTTGGATGTGAATTCTGAAAAGGCTATGAACGCTTTTACAGAGAAAGTAACGAGCTGTTTTGAATCCGAGTTCCTGCTGCTGAAAAGTGCTTTCACCTTTCCGGTGGAAAAACTGACGGCATTGGAACTTTTTGAAGAGTTTTTCTCTTCGGTCAACAAATCCATCACCCCGGATGCCGTGGACTTTGAGAAACTCTTTACACCCAACTTTGCCGAAATCTATCAGAATGAATATTCAGCTGTGGATCACTCCGGCATTGACCGGAATGCTCAAACCGTTACGGTTCGGGGATATGGAATGTACGGAGATGGGATGTATCACAACATTCTGACCTTGAAACAGCTCCCATCCTTTGATCTTACACCTTTTTACGGCAATGTGATGCTTGATGGAGATGCCGGAAACTTTTCCGTAACCGTCAATATGCGTCCATTGAATAAGGTCAAAACCATTGAAAAACTGGAAGCCCGTCAGGCGGCTGCCCAGCGGGATTTGGAAGCAGATCCAAGTGCCATTGCCTACCGTTCGGAGGTGGATGCCTTTGGCAAGATGATCTACCGGATGGGGGCGGGAGAAGATGTGCCGTTTGAGGCTGAATATCTCATTCACATCTGGAACCGGGATCTGGAGCAGTTACAGCAGGATACTGAAAAACTCCGGATCGTTGCCGCCAATCTGCAATGCAGTTTTATGCTGTTCGACCTGACAGTACAGACGGAAGCTCAATTCCTGAAAACTCTGCCGGGAAATCTCTACTACAAGAAATGGGATCCATTGTTTACGCTTCACCGTTCCTTTGCGGCGATGATTCCGTTCAACAGCACATTTCTTGGGTGTGAAGATGATTTTCAGGCGTTGTTTCACGGCGACCACCGGAATATTGTCTGCCTCAACGGATTTTTCGGAGGTACACCGCAACACGCGGCAAGTTTCGGACAATCCGGTTCCGGTAAGTCTGTAAACACGCTGGGCGAGTTGTTACAAACTTTCGGGTTCTACAAAAAAGTTGTCATCATTGAAGAAGGAGCCTCCTATCTGATGCTGACACGGATTTTCGGCGGACAGTTTATTGAAATCGACCTCAATAACAATCAGGTGCTGAATTATTTTGACACCTGTGGGGCCCCGTTGAATGCCAGCCAAATGGATTTTGTGGCAAATTTCCTGACCTGCATGTGCGGCAGAGCAAATGATGATGAAATCATTCAGGACCGGACGGCAATCATATCCCATTATGTAACACGAATTTATGATGCCGCTTGGCAGGAATGGTGGAACAAAAACACCGCATTACGCAGTGATATTGCCCGCAAAGCTATGACAATGGAATGGATGCTGCCCCGTCAGCCCTCCGGACGCAACACCTTGCTTGACTGTTTTACAGATTTTTCTGAAACGATGAGCAAGGATATAACAGAATTGCACCCGGAAGAACTGTTGATCTTCAACTACTTTCATTCTATTTCCAACGAAAAGATCACAGAATACATTGTGGAAAACAGTGCAGTTCTGCGGGATGTTTCCTACGCTTACATGAAGCCGGAGGATATGCCGTATCACTCCCAGATCGTCGAAATGATCCGTTCCACTCCTGATCCTGTTCACCGCAGGGAAGATACCAACCGCATTGCCACAAGATTGGCTCAATATACGGTGGAATCCGGTCGGGGCGGACTTTTTGACGGCGTGACCAACATTGATCTTTCAGCACGGCTGATCCACTTTGAAATCGGCAAGATGGCAAATGCTTCGGAAAATTTCAAAGCAATGATCGGTATGGTTATCGGCAATCTGGTACGGAACCAGATCGTTAATCTTCCCCGTACAGCGTGGAAACTTTACATCTTTGAAGAGGCTCCGCGTTTTCTGCGGATTCCGGGGGCGGCGGATATTATGAAACAATCCTATGCCCAGTTCCGGAAATTCAACTGCAGGGCGTGGACCATCACCCAGGAAGCCGGACAGTTGGTTTCTGCCGATGGAGTTGCCGACATCATTATGGGACAAAGCAAGCAATATTACTTCCTGAAAAACAAAGATAAAGGCAATATGGAGTTTTTCCGGCGTTTTGCGGCACTTTCCGAAGATACGGTGGAAGACATTATGACTTTCCCATCTCCGGAACACATCCCCGGTAAAAAGTATTCCTCATTTGCTTATTATGTGGATAACGGCGAATATCCTTTGGTGGGCGTGGTGCGGCACTATGCCGATCCATTGACGATTGCCATTGCCTCCACCAGCGGCAACGCCTTTACCAAACGGGAAGAAGAGTGCCGCCGTCTGCGGATATTGTATCCGCAACTGGACGAAGGAGCTTTGCTTATAGAGTACCTTAATCGCCAAAAGATCAATAATCCGTCGCTGCAGCTGTTGCGGCAAATTCTCAAAGACCATGATTATTCTCTCCTGGAAAAACTGCATGAAGCTCTGATCCGTCAGAGTATGATTTATGCCGGATTCACCCCGGCGGAAATCCAAGACAGGATTTCCATGGAACAACAAAAAATTCTCAACTGAAAAGGACTTTTCAAAATGAAAAAACAAAATTTACGCTCCTTTACCGGTACTCTTCTTACGGGGATTTGCCTGTTTGCAAGTACATCCGTATTTGCGGCAAGCGTTACTCTTACCGGTCCGACCGGAACCAGCAGTTCCGTAATTGTCATTCCCCCTGAATATGAAGGGTTGGAAGGCAATATTGTTGTAACAGCAAGTTCTACCAATCAAAACTCCGTTTCCTATGGACAGCCCTATATCAGCGGTGAATTTGTTTATGTTGAAAAATACATAACTACATACAGCGGGGTTGCTAAAAATATTTCAATGCCATATCACGATAATGGCACGCAGGGTTCGACTTCCAATCTGGCCTCCGGGAGTTGCACTATCAGCTGTTCTCAAACCAAGACTGTTCAGACTCAAGCCTATTCGCTGTATAAAAACTATTGGGCAGATACGGAAGCTCAAACTTTTCAGGAAATGCTGTATTATGCTGAACACGGAACTTTCCCCGCATCATCCGGCATCAGCAGTCATCCCAGTCGTGCAGATCGCGGGACTACGAGGACGACAGTCACTTCCGGTGTTGTTATCAACTCCGCATATCTGGTGGTTTTCGGTGTAGATGATGGCAGTGGAAATGAAACTCCGACGCCGCCACCTGCCACCGGTGACACCTCCGATGGCGGCGGAGATACCAATGTTAATGTAAATGTGACGAGTCCGGGGACGGATGACGGTGTTTACACCCTTATATCTTCTCTGTTTGATTACATTGCAGAGATGCAAAATGTTTTGAGTGCATCCGATGAAGCGATCCGTTCTGAACTTCTGGCATATATTACTGAACTTCAAAGTGCCTATCAGATGGCAGATTCACAGCTTGCGGCAACCATTCAGAACCAGATCAATGCCCTCAACAGTGCATTATCAAATGATATTGCTTCTTTGCGGAGTTCGCTGGAAGGGCAAATTGCAACACTGCGAAATCAAATCAGCGGATTACAGACTCAGCAGAATGCTCTGCTTTCAGAGTTCTACTCTCTGAAAGCGGATTTGTTGACTGCCATTCAGAACAATTCTGCTGACATTGGTAAACTTTCAGAAGAGTTGAAAGAAAAGTATGATGCTCTCGTCAGTGCCAATACGACACTCCGGACGGATTTGCAAAAGGAAATGGCAGACCTTGCCAATGCTTACAAAGAAGCGGATGCCGCTTTGATTGCCGATTATTCCTCTAAACTTTCAGCTTTGCAGACCTTGATGCAGCAGGCTGATTCCAGTTTGGCAGATAACATCAGAAATTTGCAAAGTGCCTATCAGACAGCAGATTTGCAGTTGAAAGAAAACCTTGAACTGCAACTTGCCAATCTCCGCAATCAAATGAATGATGCGGACAAACAGATCATGCAGGAAATTGCAGCTCTTGAAATGGCAATGAACAATGCCGATGATACACTGAAAGCGGATTACATTAATAAGATCGCCGCATTGGAACAGCGTCTTTCCACTGAAGCTGCCGCTTTGCGTACCGAAATGACAAATCTGCAAAAAAGTTATCAGACGGAAATTGCTTATCTCAAAGAAAATCTGGAACTTCAAATCAAATCATTGAAAGATCAGACGCAAAATGTTACCAATGATCTGCAAAAACAAATTGATGCTTTGAACAAAGATTTCTTAAAGCAGATTGCCGACCTCAATGCCAGACACGATGCTGAACTCGCCGCGCTTGCGACAAAAAGTGAAAAGACCGATGCCGAACTCAAGGCGGCAATGGAAGCATATGTAATTGCTTTGCAGCAGCAGATGAAAAATGCCGATGATCAACTGAAGGCCGATTTGCAGGGTCAGTTGGATAATCTTTCCGGAGCTTTCAATGAACGGCTCAAGGTAGTGATTTCTGAATATGAAAAGCGGATCAATGCAGTCAAAAAGAGTATCAATGACCTTGAAAGTGATACCAAAACCAAACTCATTACACAGAAAGCTTTACTGGAGCAGGAGTGTGCCAATAAGATTTCCGCTTTGCAGAAAGAGTACGCAGAACTGATAGCAAAATCAGATAATCCGGAAAAGTTGGAAGCGGAACTTGCTTCAAAGATTTCAGAAACCAATCTGAACTACCGCAAACAGATTCTTGAAATTGAAAAATCCCTTGCCGGACTTTCAGAAAAAACTGCTGCGGAACTCCTGGCAGAACTTGCTGAACTTCAAAGCAAAAAAGAGATGGCAGAAAGTGCTTTAAAAAGTACCGACTACAATGAAAAGTTGAGTTTGATTGTTCTGGGAAATAAAGACAATGCCGGTGAAGCTCACGCTGAATTGGAAGCAAAACTTGCCAAACTGGAACGGGAACTTGCAGCATTGAAAGAGCTTGGCGACCTTTCTATTGAGGATGTGATTGCAAAAATCAAAGCCGGGGATGCCGCCAATGCTGCGGAACTGGAAAATTTGAAAATTGCTCTCAAACTCTACTGCGACAGCGTGAAAGATGCTCTCAATGCCCGGATTTCCAGTCTGGAAAATACAATCAGTGCATTGCAGAATGCTTTACAGCAGCGGATGCAGACTCTTGAAAACCGCCTGACTTATTCTTTGATGACCGATGAAGAGTTGGAAAATCTGGAAAAATCCAAACAGGAATTGGTCAACTCTCTTGCCAATCAGATCGCCGGACTTGAACTTGCCATCAAAAATGCCAAAGCGGAAGGACAGGATACTTCTGCTCTGGAATCCAAACTTGCATCGCTTACTTTGGAATATGCCAATGCCCAAAGCGATTTGGAAAATGTGAAATATGTCCGGGAACTGCGGAGCAACTCCGAACTTGCTCTTCACCGCAAATGGATCAAAGAGCTGCAGGAACTTACC
>JAZSIZ010000144.1:0-8332 GCA_045534015.1 Victivallaceae bacterium
TCTTTTGTCACCCTTTTTTAGAAAAAAATATAAGGAAATTGCAGTTTTTGCAATTAATATATTGATTATCAAATAATTAAAGGAATGTGTGTTAAAGAATTTTGACACTAACTAAACAACAGAAAGGGAAAGTTATGAAAATGTGTTTCTTGAACCGCAGTTCCTGCCAAGGCAGGAGAGTAAAGGTAAACTTTACTCTTATAGAACTTCTCGTAGTTATCGCTATCATCGCCATTCTGGCGGCAATATTGCTGCCGGCATTGAATAGCGCACGCGAGCGCGGCAGATCAGCAAGTTGCATCAACAATCTCAAACAGTTGGGCAATACTGTGCAGATGTACACCACCGATAATGATGATTATTTGGTTCCAGCTTACCCCGCTTATGGCGGTTATTGGTTCAATATTTTATTGAATAATTACTTTAACAGAAAAAATTATGATTATGATCCGGTTTTTCATTGTCCATCTTATGAGCCAGTAGTAATGAATTACGGAATTAACATTACCAGTAATCAGTGTTATAATACCCAGGATAGTGATGTTTACCGGTCATGGCGAAAAATCAATAAGGTCGCCAGTCCAACATTGAGACCGTTCATTATTGACTATGCTCCAGCATTTTGGTTCAATTACAGTGCCTTTATAATGGACTCTAACAACTGGATCACCCGTGAGGGCGGCAGTGCCAGGCACAACGGTGCAACAAATTGCCTTTTTGTCGGCGGCAATGTGGAAACTGTATCTGTTCCCAATGGTGAATTTCCTGCTCATCGTATCTGGCTCGGGCAAGATACCTGGTGATAACATAGGTTGTGTGCGAATATGAAAAAATTTTTATTACTTTTTACAATGGCGGCAGTGTCGGTTTTTGCCGGGAATGTTGACTACACAGTGGAAACGATGAAGATGGAAAGTTTGTATCCATCGGGCGGTTTTCTCAAAGGCACTCCGGAAAAATTCAGTGCCATGTCCAAAATTCCGGCGAAAAAAGGGTGGAATGAAATCAAAGTTTTCAACCATCACTTCAAACCGGAAGCATTGACCGATGGCCACTTGAATTATAAAGGCTATGTCAGCACTTACGCATGGAGCAGCCACGGGAAACGTTTGATTTTTGTCCTTGATGTAAAAAAACAGCAGTATGTCGATCAGATCGCCATCTGGAACAATACTTCCAATCAGATCGAAAAGGTGGAAATCAGCTGCGGAGTGGAAGATAAAGATGGAAACATCGTCTGGGACAAACCGGCTTCCTACGTTCCGGAATTTGATCCGGCGATCAAGACAAAAATCATTCCGCTCTATTACCCCGTCAAAAAAGATGTGCGCAAAATCAAAGTTGTCTGTTCCAATCACAAACCGCTCGCTCTGGCTGTCTTTGAAATGCGTCTTTTGGGGAATTCTCCCATGCAGATCGTTACCCCGGATAAAGCCAATGCGATTGAAAAATTTGCCGCCAAAGAGTTGCAGCACCATCTTAAATTTGCCGGGTATGATGAGATTCCGATCGTGCCGGAACGGGCTGCTGATAAAGGCAGATACTCTTTCTATATCGGCAGAAGCGGAATTGCCAGAATCAAAGATTTTCCCCAGATGCGCCCCGGCGGCTTTGTGCTGAAAACTCTGGATAATGGTATCGCTTTTGCCGGAAATGATGAGCAGCATATGACGCGGATGCAGTATAATGCCGGCAGTGCCTATGCTGTGTACGAGTTTTTTGAACGTGAATTCAATACCCGCTGGGTTTATCCCGGTGATGATGGTATTGTGATGAATAAAGGCGTGAAAAAAGAGTTCGGCAAATATGATGTAAAATGGGAAAGTCCATTCAGATATTTTGTTTATGCTACCGGCTTTTTCCGCAATGGCGATCAATGGATACACCGTACGATGCGTCCGGTAAAAGCCGACATCCAATATGTTGACAATATCGGTCATGCTTTTACCCATTGGTTCAGAGAGTACGGCAAGACCCATCCGGATTGGTTCGCCCGTCCATCAGATAAAGTGCCGGAAAAAGTGGCGAAATTGACTGCCATGTGTGTGTCTAATGATGGATTTCATCAGGAGTTGATCCGCCGCTGGCTGAAAAAACGTGAAGCCAATCCCGGGGTGGAATATTTTATCAACTGTCAGGAAAATGATACTGAAGGTAACTGTAAATGCTCAAAATGCATGTCTTGGAATGGTAATCAGCGGAAATGGTCTTTCTGGCCGGATATGATGGATACCAGTAACCGTTATGCCAGATTTTACAAAGAGGTTCGGGAAAAGGCTGCCAAATATGATCCAAATGTGAAAACTATCGGTTATGCCTATAAAAATTATCCATTTCCTGCTGATTCGGTGAAGCTTCATCCGAATAACTTGATAATGGTGGTCACTCCTGCGGGCAGGGTGCAGTTCCCATATCCGCCGTCTCATAAAAAAGAGATGAGTGATTGGGCAAAAAGCTGGCTGAAATCCGGTGGCACGATCCTCTATCGTCCTAATATTTTCAATGGTTACGTAATGCCGGAAAATACGGTCAAAGACTTTTATGAAGAGATCATGACCTTTATGCCGGTGATGCAGGGCATCTGTATTGACGGACCCAATGCTTCATGGTCAACAGCCGGTCCGCAGTGCTATGTGACTGCCCGTATCGCGGTTCATCCCAATGCCAAACTGGAAGATCTGCTTGCCGAATATTATGGCTGCTTCGGTGCTGCCGCTCCGGCGATAAAAGAGTATTGGGAGTATTGGGAAAAATACACTTATGACAACGCACAGAAATTCCATGATGTGCCGATCAAGTACAATTATGGTACTTATCAGGCGTTTTTCGGATTCAATTATGCGTGGTATGCCCACCGGCTTTTCCCGCAGGATGTGTTTGCTCCGGGATTTGCGATTCTGGATAAAGCAGAAAAACTTGCCGCCAATTCTCCGGAACATTTGAAACGGGTGCAATTTCTGCGCAAAGGTTTGGAAAATGCCAAACTGACTGCCAAAACCTGTGAGATTTTTGTCGAAGAAGGTTATACCAAAGAACAGCGTTTGGAGGCGTTGAATAAAATCCGTTCTTTCCGTAAAACTCTGCCGCCTTACTGTTATAACAAGGGATTGGCAGAAAGCGTGAACAATGAACAGAGAGTATGGAAATTTTCTGACTTTGACCCGGATCGCATGGTGCAGCTGCCGGTTGTTTGGAAATTGAAACTTGATCCACAGAATGAGGGCAGCAACAAAAAATTCTATCTGGAAGATATTTCCAAATGGATTGATGTAAAAACCGACCGCAGTTTGGAAAATAACGGTCACACCAAAACCGAATATTCATGGTTTGCTCTGGACTTCACTATTCCGGAAAAATTCAAAGGCAAACGCACTGAATTGGTGCTGGGGGCTGTGGATGAAAGCTGTCAGGTATGGGTGAACGGGCAGTATGTCGGCGGATATAACTATGATCCGGATATCAATCCCATGAGTTATGAAAATCCGCTTTTCTTCGATATTACCAAATTCCTGAAACCGGGAAGCAACCGTGTGATCGTCAGGGTGATCAACTATATCGGTCACGGCGGTTTGTGGAAAATTTCCCGTCTGCAGTTTTTCAATCCGGATGAAGTTAAACAGAAAGTTGACGGTAAATTCCGCCGTTATCAGGAAAAGCTGGAAACGACTTATTTGAAATTGGAGGAGTTTGCATTTCTTGTCGATGAAAAATCTGACGGTTCTGCCACGTTGAAAATAATCGGTGGTCCGGGGGCAAGTCATTCCCGGTACACCTACTACCGTGTTCCTTTCAAAAATCTTGCCAACCGCCGGTTCAAATTCACTGTCGAGGGAAAATTTGAATTGAAACACGGTAAAGGCAGAGCTTATGTGGAACTTTTCCAATACAACAATCGCGGTAAACTCATAGGCAAACGCCGTCAGCTGATTATTCCGGCAAACAAAGAGTGGGGTACTTACTCACAAATTCAGGATATGCTGCCGGAAGCAGTTTCTGCAAAACTGTTTTTTATGGCACCATTGACTGATGCGAAAGATGCGGCATATTTCCGTAATTTCACCATCGAGGAAGTGCAATAACCAATAACAGAAAGGGAAAGTTATGAAAATGTGTTTCTTGAACCGCAGTTCCTGCCTCGGCAGGAGAGTAAAGGTAAACTTTACTCTTATAGAACTTCTCGTTGTTATCGCTATCATCGCCATTCTGGCGGCAATATTGCTGCCGGCATTGAATAGTGCCAGAGACCGCGGCAGATCGGCAAGCTGCATTTCCAATCTGAAAAATATCGGTAATTGTATGCAGATGTACTGGGATGCAAATACTCCGCTTTACTTTAATGGCGGCGGATCATCAGATCCGGAAAAAAAAGATGGTTGGGCGGGATATCCATTTACATGGGCGGCTCATTTGATGCGCGCAGGTTTTTATCCGTTCAAGCAGTTTGACGGTGCCAGATGTGAGATGAACAGCGACCTTTCCAAAGGAATGCAGATGTACCAGATTTATGGTGGAATGAATAACACCCGCACCATGGATTTCAGAGATCACAAAGTGATCAATGGCAAATCTTTCAGCAATATATTCCTGCTCGGAGAAGTATATAGTGTTGATCGCGGATATGCATGGGCGTATGTCAATAAAGACGGCACGGCTTACTGGGAAATGATCCACGCCGGGAAAGCCAATATTCTTACCGCTGATCTCAGTGTTAATTCTGTTTCCGCAGATGATATTGCATCTCATGAATATTGGATGCCGCCGGTTGATGGTTACTATGCCATGCAGCGGGTGAAATTTGCGATCATCAATAAACAATCCGTGCAAAAGGTTCAATGAGAGCTGTTGTGTTGTTTTATTATTGGGAAAAGTTTAATAACAAATAACATTATTGTATCATGAAAAAGTTTTTAGTTTTTGTATTATCATGTGTTTCCGCATTATTGCTTGCCGGAAATATCGATTACAAAGTTGAAACCATGAAGATGGAAAGTTTGTATCCATCGGGTGGTTTCCTCAAAGGTACTCCGGAAAAATTCAGTGCCATGTCCAAAATTCCGGCGAAAAAAGGGTGGAATGAAATCAAAGTTTTCAACCATCACTTCAAACCGGAAGCATTGACCGATGGCCACTTGAATTATAAAGGCTATGTCAGCACTTACGCCTGGAGCAGCCACGGGAAACGTTTGATTTTTGTTCTTGATGTAAAAAAACAGCAGTATGTCGATCAGATCGCCATCTGGAACAATACTTCCAACCAGATCGAAAAGGTGGAAATCACCTGCGGAGTGGAAGATAAAGATGGAAACATCGTCTGGGACAAACCGGCTTCCTACGTTCCGGAATTTGATCCGGCAATCAAGACAAAAATCATTCCGCTCTATTACCCCGTCAAAAAAGATGTGCGTAAAATCAAAGTTGTCTGTTCCAATCATAAGCCGCTATCATTGGCTGTCTTTGAAATGAAATTGCTGGATAGAGCAGCTGCCCAGATTGTTATTCCGGATAAAGCCAACGCAGTTGAAAAATTCGCCGCCAAAGAACTGCAGCATCATTTGAAATTTGCCGGTTATGAAGAAATCTCCATTCTGCCGGAGCGTGCCGCTGATAAGGGAAAATTTACCTATTTTATCGGTCGCAGTGCCATCGCTCAAATCAAAGATTTCCCCAAATTGCGTCTCGGCGGTTTCGTGTTGAAAACTCTTGACAATGGTATTGCTTTCGCCGGTAACGATGATCAGAACATGAAGCGGATGCAGTACAATGCCGGCAGTGCCTATGCTGTATACGAGTTTTTTGAACGTGAATTCAATACCCGCTGGGTTTATCCCGGTGATGATGGTATTGTGATGAATAAAGGCGTAAAAAAAGAGTTCGGCAAATACGATGTTAAATGGGAAAGTCCTTTCCGCTTTTATGTTTATGCCACCAGCTTTATGCGTTCCAGTGATCAGTGGATCTACCGCACCATGCGGCCGGTTTGTTCTGAATACAAGTTCGTTGACAATATCGGTCACGCTTTCACCCATTGGTTCAGAGAATATGGTACGACGCACCCGGATTGGTTTGCCCGTCCGTCAGATAAAGTGCCGGAAAAAGTGGCAAAATTGACTGCCATGTGCGTTTCGAATGACGGATTCCATCAGGAACTGATCCGCCGCTGGCTGAAAAAGCGCAAAGAAAATCCCGGCGTGAAGTATTTTATCAACTGCAAAGAAAATGATACTGCCGGTGACTGCAAATGCAGTAAATGTATGTCTTGGAACGGAAAACAGCGCACCTGGTCTTTCTGGCCGAGTATGATGGATACCAGTAACCGCTATGCCAGATTTTATAAAGAAGTCTACGAAAAGGCGGCAAAGTATGATCCCGATGTCATCACGATGGGATATGCCTACAAAAATTATCCTTTCCCGCCGACCGATGTTAAATTGCATCCAAACAACCTGATTCTGGTGGTGACTCCTTCGGGGTACATTCCTTATCCATATACCCCGCGGCATAAAAAAGAGATGCTTGAGTGGGCAAAAGGCTGGCGTGATTCCGGCGCAACGATCTCTTACCGTGCCAATATTTTCAATGGTTACGTGATGCCGGAAAATACGGTCAAAGATTTTTATGATGAAATTATGACCTTTATGCCCGCATTGCAGGGAATCAGTATTGATGGTCCCAATGCCTCATGGTCAACCGCCGGACCGCAATGCTATGTGACGGCACGAATTCCGATTAATCCCAAAGCAAAATTGGAAGATTTGCTTGCCGAATATTATGGCTGCTTCGGACCTGCTGCCCCGGCAATCAAAGAGTATTGGGAATACTGGGAAAAATACACCTATGACAATGTGGAAAAATTCTACGAAGTGCCCATCAAATATAATTACGGCACATTCAAAGCATTTTTCGGGTTCAACTATGCCTGGTATGCTCATCGGCTTTTCCCGCAGGATGTTTTTGAACCGGCATTCAAAATTCTGGACAAGGCGGAAAAACTTGCCGCCAATTCTCCGGAAGACCTCAAACGGGTGCAGTTCCTCCGCAAAGGTTTGGAAAATGCCAAACTGACTGCCAAAACCTGTGAGATCTTTGTCGAAGAAGGTTATACCAAAGAACAGCGTTTGGAGGCGTTGAATAAAATCCGTGCTTTCCGTAAAACTCTGCCCAAGTATTGTTACAACAAAGGATTGGCAGAGAGTGTGAACAATGAACAGAAAGTTTGGACGTTTTCTGACTTTGATCCTGACCGCATGGTAAATCTGCCGGTGGTGTGGAAATTGAAACTTGATCCTAAAAATGAGGGAAACAATAAAAAATTCTATCTGGAAGACATTTCCAAATGGCAGGATGTGAAAACTGACCGCAGTCTGGAAAATAACGGTCACACAGAAACAGCATATTCATGGTACGCTCTGGACTTCACTATTCCGGAAAAATTTAAAGGCAAACGCACCGAATTGGTTCTGGGAGCTGTTGATGAAAGCTGTCAGGTCTGGGTGAATGGTCAGTATGTCGGCGGCTACACTTATGATCCGGATATCAATCCCATGAGCTATAAAAATCCGCTTTTCTTTGACATCACGAAATTCCTGAAACCGGGAACCAACCGGGCGGTGGTGAAAGTGATCAACTACATCGGTCACGGCGGTTTATGGAAAATTTCCCGTCTGCAGTTTTTCAATCCGGATGAAGTCAAGCAGAAAGTTGACGGTAAATTCCGCCGTTATCAGGAAAAGCTGGAAACGACTTATTTGAAGTTTGAGCAGTTTTCATTTCTGGTGGATGAAAAAGCAGATGGTTCTGCGACTTTGAAAATCATCGGCGGTCCCGGGGTGAACCACTCCCGTTACACTTACTACCGTGTTCCTTTCAAAAATCTTGCCAACCGGCGGTTCAAATTTTCAGTCGATGCAAAATTTGAGTTGAATCACGGTAAGGGCAAAGCTTATGTGGAACTTCACCAATTCGACAAAAAGGGAAAGCTTATCGGCAAACGCCGCCAGCTGATCGTACCTGCAAATAAGGATTGGGTCCGTTATTCTCAAATTCAGGATATGCTGCCGGAAGCAGTTTCTGCAAAACTCTTTTTCATGGCACCATTGACAGATGCAAAAGATGCGGCATATTTCCGCGATTTCACCATCGAGGAAGTGCAGTAAATCTAACAAGGCAATTCTAAAAATTTTGCACCGGAGCTGTATCCGGTGCATTTTTTTATACACCTTCAGGTCAATAAAACCACCGGCTTTGCCGGTGAGTACCGAAAAATCTTCAGAAATAGTTTGTAAAAGTTCACCTTTGCTACTACACTTTCAGACCTGCCAAGCCGCAGGCCAAG
>JAZSIZ010000104.1:0-11488 GCA_045534015.1 Victivallaceae bacterium
GCGGAGGAAGATCGGGTTTTGCGACGAGTACGCAACAGGAGTGTACTGTGTACTCGACTGTTGCGGCGCAGGAGCAAGGCGCGAGATTACCCGCAAGCCGCCGCCGTCGGTTAGATTTTTCACAAAAATCAGGACAATAATGAGAATTTATATTTACAGTAATATTTTGAAAAACGGCATCATAGTTGATATGTATAAGATAATTTTTTTGACCGCAGTCGGAATAGTATTTGTGGCGTGCGGATGTCTTGCTCCGAAAAATCCGGATTGGGAAAAGATCAATATAGAATCAATGCGTTTTTATCGTGCGGGAATCCTTGAATTTTCGGGAAGTTATGATGATGGTTCATGGGGATTGACCGGTGTCCGTGGAAAAATCGACGGCGATGCTGTTGTGCTGGAAGCAATGGCAGAATTCTGGGGCGGTGAAGATACTTTCGCTCACCGTATCGCTGTTCCGAAGCGTATCAATGAGGTGCGGTTCGGCAAAAAAGTGATCTGGAACCGTGAAAAGGAAAAAGTCGCTCCTCCGGCGGAGAAGATCCCGGAGAAAAAAGCTCCGGAGAAAAAAGTTCCTGAAATTCCGTCTGAAGATGAGGAATTGCCGGATGTCGAGCCGGATGATCCGGATAAAAAGGATGAAAATTCTGTTCCGGAAAAATCCTGTACCGCATTGAAGATCGGTGGAGCAGGGGCATATGCCATTAATGTTGAATGGCTGTCTTTTGAAAAAATTTTCTGGGGTGTGCCGCAGAAAAAGGCAAATGACAGATTTGAAGTAATGCCTCTTGAGCAGGGCAGTGCTGCCGTGATCAACCGTTACAAGGATCTGGAAGTTCTGGAAATAAAAGGACGTCCTTATGAAAAAATCGATTTGACCGGTCTTGCGTTGCCGAAATTGAAAAAACTGGTTATCGACAATGGTGAAGTTGCCGGATTGCACACCGCAGAACTGCCGGCACTTGAAGAGTTTTATCTCAACGATACCCGCACTGTACCGCTGGAAAAAGTTGCTTTGCCTGCCGGATTGTCAAAACTGCATACCGTGGGAATCCAGGCATTTGCCGGAAATTTCAATTTTGATTCGCTTGCCGGGAAACCGGTTCGCAAATTGAGTATCCACGGGGATTGCAGGAGTTTCGGGTTCCTGAAAAATTTGCCGCTGGAGGAGTTGAAGTTTTCCGGATTTACTGCCCGGAAAGAAGATTTGGATCTGCTGCGTGCTCTGCCGTTGAAAAAATTGAAACTGCATCCTTTGCGCCCGTTGGCAGATTGGAGCTTTTTGAGCGGGATGAAGTTGAATTCTCTGGATATAACATGTTCATCCGGAAGCAATTTTTCTCCTGAATTGCTTGAAAATATGCCGCTGGAGGTATTGCGGATAATGGTTTCTCTTCCGGTGAATTGGGATCCGGCATGGGAAAAGTGCCGCAATTTGCCGCTGAAAGAGTTGATTCTGCGTAATGCTGCTGTGCCGGAAAAATTCCTGACCGGATCAAAATTAGAGCGTCTGGCATTATTTAACTGTGCGTGGCACACGGAAGATCCTTTTGTCATGCTTAACAGTATGACTGCATTGAAGCATCTGGCTGTATGGCGCATGGTGCAATACCGGAACAACCGGATGGTGCAGAGGATGGATTTCCGGCTTGATTGGAAAAAACTCACCGGCAGACAACTTGAATCTCTCTGCATTTCAAGCGGTGATATAAACTTTTTGCAGCAATTGCCCGCTGTGAAAAAATTTGCACTCCGGGAGTGCGGCAAGGTACGGGTGAAAATGGATGGATTGCGTGACCGCAATTTTGAGATATTGAATTTGCCGCCGCTGTTGGATGGTTATCATCCAAGTGTTACCGGAGTTCGCGGTACAGATAATTTTACTGCCGGATGGTGAGGAGAAAATTTATGGCTGTTGTTGATTTGACCTGGAAATTTGCCGGGGAACGTTATGCCCCGGAAATAATCCGCAAAGATGTGCATTTAAAATCCGGTCTTACCGAGTATACCGGCGTAGTTTACGATATGAAAATGGATGGGATGAGCGGTACATATATCGACTTTCCCGGGCATATAGCTGAAACAGATAACGGACTTTATGCAGATAATTGTCCGTTGGATATGGTGTACCGGGTTCCGGCATCGGTGATCCATATGGATCGTGAAAGCGGTTCGGGAGCGGTCAGCGGCAGTGATTTGGAAATGGCATTCGGCGGCAGGGTTTTCACGCCTGCGCTGGTGATCAATGCTCTGGGCAGAAAAAATCCGACGGATATAGAGAACCGCACTGTTTATCTGGATGACAGTGCAGTGCAGTGGATCATTGATTCCGGGTGTAAACTTCTGGTTTCGGATATTTATGAAAGCGTGGAACTGCACGGGGTGTTTCTGAAAATTTTTCAGGCGGGGATCACGGCGGTATGTATGCCGTCGAATCTTTATGCACTTGCAGCAAAGCAGGTTGAATTGACGGTGCTGTTTGCAAAAATGCCGCAAGTGACCCAGTTGCCCTGCCGGATGGTTGCTGAATTTTAACTTCAAATTTCAAATATAAAGGAAAAAGAAATGACTAAACAGGAAATTATTGCCAAACTTCAGGAAATGGGGCTGACTACCGGAGACAAGGTGCTTTTGCACAGTTCACTGATCAGTTTGGGGCATGTTGATGGCGGTCCGGATGCGGTGATCGATGCTTTTCTGGAAGTATTGGGCAAAGAGGGAACTTTGCTGGTTCCGGTTTTCGGAGATCTGGGAATATTGACCAAAACGGTCAAAGCCCGTCCGGAAGCTGTGATCAGTCCGTGTCCGGTAGGTACTCTTGCTGCTATCGGAGCTGATGCTGAAGCTCTCTGCCATGATCACTGGAAAGCTGAAACAGCCCATGGCGAAAATACTCCGTTCACCCGTCTGGCGGATGTTGATGGTTATGTCTGTCTGCTCGGCTGTGATCAGGATCGCAATACATCTCTGCACAGTGTCGAAGCGTTGCTGGAACTGCCCTATTTAAAGACCACAACGCAGACATTTACCACTCCGGAAGGTGAGGAGATTACCAAGAGTTGGAAATATTATCCCGGACCGCACCGTGATTTTATCGGACTTGACCGCTGTTACCGGGAGGCCGGTGTTATGCAGATCTCCCGTATCGGCAATGCGCAGGTGCGTTTGATCAAGTCCAAAGATCTTCTGGAGATCGGAATGGCAGTAGGTGTGGAAGACCCGGCATTTGTGCTGTGTGACAATCCGGAGTGTGCCGATTGTGTCAGACAGCGGGCTGCGATTTTTGCCGACCGCATGGCTGAAGAATCTTTCAAGCTGACTGCGTCATCCAGACTTGCCGGCCGTTATGTTCCGGAAATGGTGGAAAATCTCAATGCCGCCGGAATCAAATTTATTGAATTGGATTATGTTCAGGGAAAAGCCTGCATTTTTATGAGTGCGGAAAAATTACAGGCTGTTGCTGCTGAATTGCGGGCTGAAAATATTCAGATCAGCGCATTGAGTGCCGATGTTGTACCGGATGATCCGGAAATTCCTGCAATGCTGGCGCAAGCTGCCGGTATTGACCGTCTGATTCTGCCGGTGGGAGCGGTTGCAGCTGCTGAATGTGCGGTCAAAGCCGGTATTGAAGTAAGTTTCCGCAATATCAATCACACAGCTCTGGCTGCTTCAACGGCGGTGAATGAATTCAGGAAAAATAATCCTTGCAGTGCATGTTTCAATCCGGCGGCATTTGTCAGAGCCGGTGAAAAACCTTTTCTCGGCTCTTACCGGAAAGGTCGCTTTATCAAAATCATCGGTCAGTTGGATCTGGTGGACAGCATCTGGGACGGCACTCCGAAAAATCTGGCACGCGGCAATGGCGAAGTGAAAGAATTGATGTCGATTCTGCGCTGTCATAACTTTTCCGGATTTTTCTCTCTGGGCGGCGGTAATATTTATCCTGATTCTCTGAAGGAAGCGGCGGACAATATGTCGTGGTTGTTGGATAATATGTGAGAAAGATTTGGATAAATGGCAAAGAAAACACTGGTTCTGACATTTGACGATGCTTGTAAAAGTCATTTGTATTTCGTTCTGCCGGTATTGCAGAAGTATGGTTTCGGAGCGACCTTTTTTATCTCCCGACCGCAGGTATGGCTGGAAAAAGATCCGGAGGCTTATTTGAGCGGTGATGAGATCGCTATGATCCATAAAGCAGGTTTTGAGATCGGCAATCACACACTGAATCATCCATATATGGGGGATTTGAGCGATGATAAGTGCCGCATGGAATTGCAGAGTCTGAATGAATGGCTTGCCGGTTTCGGTATACCTGCACCGGTGAGCTTTGCTTATCCGGGGGGACCTTATGCTGCCAATGCGGCGAAAATTCTGCCGGAATATGGTTTGTCTTGTGCCAGAACCACGGAACATGGTGTATGGGATCTGCGGAAAACAGATCCCATGAGAGTGCCGAGTTTTGCCATTACCGATAAAGATGAGGCAAATTTTACTGCGGCAGTTGAGCTTGCTGCAGAGGATGAAGCTTGCGCACCGGTGATTTTGTATCATGGTGTTCCGGATGAAGCGCATCCGTGGTGCAATACATCGGAAGATGTGTTTTGCCGTCATATGAAATATCTGGCAGATAATGATTTTGAAGTTATGGGAATGAGCGGATTTCAGCGTAAGAATATTTGTAAATCGAATATTTTTCAATAATATATCAAAAAAAATGTTTTTTGATTTGCAAAAAATAAAAGTATGGATTATCTTATAGTATCCGCTTTTCCAAACAAATACTAAAATAAAATGAAAGGTAAGTATTTATGAATTGCGAACATTGTAAAAGTCAGATCGCTCCCGGAGCAGTGAATTGTTCAGTTTGCGGAGCAGCCGTACAGCCTCAACAGGCTTGCGCACAGCAGCCTTATGGTCAGGCTCCGGTTCAGCCGGCTGCGACCAAGTCTTCAGTTCTGGCATTGATTCTTTCCTGTTTCATTTGCGGTGCCGGTCAGATGTACTGCGGTCAGATCGGAAAAGGTATTGCCATGCTGGGTGCTATGTTTGTTCTGTTTATCATACATTTCCTTATCTTTTTGATTTTCTTCCCGCTTGCTTTTCTTACAGGAATCGTCATTTTCATCGCATGGATTCTCGGTATGATTGATGCGTTCCGTATTGCGGAAAAAATCAATCAGGGCAAAGCTGTCGGCGGATTTGAATTTTTCTGAAAAAATCCGGCTTTGTGTGTAAGTCGCAAAGCATAAACGTTTGTAGTTACTTTCCGGAACAGGCATATGTGCCGGAAAGAGTGGAGTTCCGCAAGTGATACATTTCGTCCCGGATTTTCTGTTGCCTGCCGGAGTGCAGGGGAGAGACCGGACATACCTGAAGGAGTGTGTTTCGCTTGCGGTGCTTTTTATTTTCTGTTTTCTCCTGAATTATTTCAGGGGGGAACCGGAAGCCGGAGTTTATCCGGACTTTATCAATACTTTCCGCCGTAAGATCCACATTGTGGAAATGTGTCCTCTGTGCGGAAGTACCAGGAGTTTTCTTTTTATGTGCCGTGGTAATATTTTAATGGCGGCACATTACAGTTTTTTCGGGATATTTTTCTTTTGCGGTTCCTGGGTGCATCTGGTTTGCAAAACACTTTTTCTGCTCCGTTTCCGGAACCGTTTTTTGCTTCAATTGTTGAGTGTGCTTGATCGCTATGTGATCGTATTGTGGACTGTTTTTATTTTGTGGATATTGCAGATATCTCTGCACTTTTCCGGAATTTTTTCATGGTACACAGTAAGGGAACAGACGTTATTTAATTTCCCTCTGTAATATTTTGGCGGCGTTGTCGATAGAACCCAGATCGGTAACATCGGTATAGCCGAGAGCTTCCAGTTTATTTTTGGCTATGGCAGAGCGTCTTCCGGAACGGCAGAAGACTACTACCGGAGTGTTTTTATCCGGGATTTTGCTTTCAGCATCTTTTTCAATGCGGTCATGGGGGATCAGGATCGAACCGGGGATGGAACGTTCCGCAAATTCAGCTTCCGTGCGCACATCCAGCAATAGTGCATTTTCCGGAATATCTGTAGAACGGCATCCATTGGCAAAGAACAAAGCGGCAAATCCGGCGACAAGAGCAAAAATATTTTTCATGGAGTTGTGATCCTTTCAAGTTCAGTTAAAAATTCAATGGCATCATTGCGGCATTTTCCGCACATTTCCAAAGACGGCTGCAAAGATGCACATACTTTCGGGCGGTCAGGGGAAGTGAAAATCTTACAGCGGAAATTTTCATCAAGATGTATGCATGCCACCCCTGCCGGTTTGCCTTCCGGCATTCCGGGAATCGCTGACGATATGGATGGAGCAATACAGCATGCTCCGCAATTTTCTCTGCATTCAAACTTTTTCATGTATATAAAATATACCGTTTCTTCTCTGAAATCAAGTCAGCATGTTTGATTTTGCCGGATTACTGTACTATATTAACATCAGGAGGGAATTTTGCGATGAGTAAAAAAGTTTTGATAATTTCCGGTTCACCCAGAAAAGGTGGAAATTCTGAAACGCTGTGTGACCGGTTTGCCCTGGGGGCAGTGGAAGCTGGCAATGAGGTGGAAAAAATTTCACTTGCCGGTAAAGAAATAGGATTTTGTACCGGTTGTTATGCCTGTGAGAATGGGGAGTGCTTCCAGAAAGATGATGCTCCGGCAATCATTGAAAAAATGTTGTATTCAGATGTGCTGGTATTGGCAACTCCGGTTTATTTTTACAGTATGTCTGCGCAGTTGAAAGCCTTGATCGACCGTTCTGTTTCCGTCTATCCGCAGATAAAGGAGAAAGAGTTTTACTTTATCATGGTGATGGCAGATACGGAGGAAAAGAATTTTACCGGAACTCTGGAGGCGTTGCGCGGATTTATGCTCTGTTGTGAAAATTCACAGGAAAAAGGTATTATAACAGCAGCCGGTGTTTATGAAAAAGGGGAAATTATGAATCATCCGGCAATGCAGAAAAGTTATGAGGCTGGTAAAAATGTTTGATGCGCACATCCACCTTTTCTATGGCAAATCAGATTCTCCGCAGGAGTTTTTGCAGAAGGCTGCCTCTGCCGGAATTTCCGGAGGCAACATAATGAGTACCTATCCGGAAAAAAATCTCGGCTGTGCCGATGGTGATTACCGCTGGCAGGCAAGGATCGAAGCGATTTTATCCTTTACCTCCCAAACACCGGGGTTCAATCCGTTTTTCTGGATAAATCCCACTGATCCGGATTATGAAAAACAGATCGGCTATGCAGTGGAGCATGGAATAAAGGGGTTCAAGATCATCTGTGAAAAATATTATCCCGAAGATTGTATACCGGCATGTGAAGTTATTGCAGAAACCGGTAAGCCGGTCATGTTTCACAGCGGAGTTCTTGCCATGGGACGGGATGTGCTGGCATGTCCTTACAACAGACCGTCAAACTTTGAGGTGCTGTTTGCTGTAAAAAATCTGCGGTTTTCCATGGCACACATGGGTTGGCCGTGGGTGGATGACTTTATGGCGATGGTGGCAAAAGACTGTTTTGTCCATGATCCGGAATTCGGCAACCGCATGTATATTGACCTTGCCCCGGGAACTCCCGGTATCTATCGTGAAGAGGCTTTACGCAAACTTTATCTGACCGGTTACAGCGTAAAAGACCGGGTGATCTGGAGTACTGACGGCTGGGCTAACGATTATAACCCGCTGCTGCCGGAATATTGGCAGAAACGGGATACGGAATATATGAAAAAAATTGCTGAAGATGCTGCTGTTGCCCGTCATCCTTTCCAGAAAGAGGTCCCGGATTTAAGTGATATTTTCTATCTGGCAACAGAGGAAAACTGGAAACGTTTTGCCGGTATGACAAAGTAATGATCCGTGTTTGCTGACAGGATCGTGCCGGTTTATGGAAACGTGGATCACCGGTAGAGACCGGATTTGATTTTTTCTGAAATGATTTTATGCAGTTTTTCCGGCGGAAGCAATTCTTTCATATTGCCGCCGATACTTTTGACTGCCCGGTCATACTGGCTGGATAATTCATCTTCTTTCAGCCATGATCCGGCAGCGGTGGCTTTATCCAGTGCCATGATCACTGAACTGGCGATCTGACTGTAATATTTTTCCAGCAAAGTTGTTCTGTCTGTGCATTTTTGTCTGCATTTGTGATACAGTACCATGCTGTTTACAAGGCACATTTCTGTTCTCGGATAGTGCGAACACATCAGATTCCATGGTTCATTGTCGGGCAGGGTGTGGTCGCCGCTGTCCCGGAAATCGGTTCGGAGCAGTACTGCGGGCATATCCACCATTTTTGCAAAACAGAACTCTACAACCGTGCCGGAATCAAGATCGGTTCCGTCAAAATTTGCTGCTATGACATCGCAATCGAAAAGCAGTTGAAAATCCGCGTCCCGGATCGATTGAGATGTCCGCTCGTTTACTTCGCACTCCCCATCCTGCGGGAGCATTACCTGATATTTTCCATTTGAAATCTTTTCAATGGCATCGGCAAGCATCAGATTGCCGCCGAGATCTTTGCTGTTGAAAAGGTCTCCGGCAAAGTATATTTTCAAAGGTCGATCCATATTTTTCTCCCTGCAAATTATGTTTTTGTTACTATACTTCCGGAATACGTTAAAAACAAGGTCTATTTGCAAAAAAAATTTTTTGAATTATATTATTCTGTGGAATAATACAAATAAAACGGAGGGCGTTATGCGGTTGAAAAAAACTTTCTGGCTTTTGATGCTTCTTGCTGTGCCGTTGAGTGCGACAGCACTGATGTGCGATGTCTGTAAAAAAGATATTGACGGGCAGTACATAAAAACTTCCACCGGAAATTACTGTTCCAAAAAGTGCTATCATTCCACAATCGAGAAATGCTCTTTTTGTAAAGAACCATGCCTGCGGTACACTATAAGGGTGCAGGATATGGTGTTCTGCAGTAAAAAGTGCAAATACAATGTGTTCAAGTGTTCAGAGTGCCGTAAGGGATTGGAACAGATATATTATGTTGAAAATCCCTATGGAGAGCGGGCGTATTTCTGTCTTGACTGCCGCAAGCTGCCGCACTGTTATTTTTGTGTCATGCCATCGGAGCGCAGTGATAACCGGCGGGATATACATGTTTGCCGGAAATGTCAGAAAAGTGCGGTGCAGAATCCCGGCGAGGTCAAAAATATATTCAATCGTATCCGGCTGGATATGGGAAAAATGTTCGGTTATGATACAAAACACAATATAGAGTTGCATGTTGTTGATGCCGGAACCCTGGATAAAGAATCCGGCAAAATTTATCTGCCTTCCGGCGGCAGAAGGATGGCTT
The DNA here is from genome assembly GCA_045534015.1 of Victivallaceae bacterium. Lineage (GTDB taxonomy): Bacteria > Verrucomicrobiota > Lentisphaeria > Victivallales > Victivallaceae > UBA1784. The sequence continues at coordinate 9,347 of JAZSIZ010000104.1, forward strand.
TGATGCGTTATCAGAGTCAGGAACAGGTGCGCAAATATCCCAATGGCAGAGTCGAAAAAAAAGTGATCGATGAAAAATGTCAGATATTTGTACTGCAGGGAGTTCCCCGGGCGATGCTTTATGATGCGCTTGCTCATGAATTGACCCATGACCATATCCGGCACAAGGTCGGTAAAGTCAGGGATCTTGCCAATGAGGAGGGTTTCTGTGAATTGATCGCTTCGCTCTACAACATCAAACTCGGCAATGATTTTCTCAACAAAGCCAAAGAGAAAAATCCTGATCCGGTTTACGGCGGCGGTTACCGGAAGATGCGCAGTATTTACCAGCGGTCAAAAAGTTTCAGTAAAACATTAAAATATGTAAAGTGACAGATTTCTGCCGGGGTTGAAAATACAGCGTATCAGATTATATTGTTTTCTGGAAGGAAACAATTGCTTATGAAAAATTATGTTCAGACTGCATTGCCGCCGGAAAAGGTTGTTTCTGCACTCAAAGAAGCATGTCCGGCTGACGGATGGATGTTTCTGCCGGCAGAAGGAAAAATAACATTTCTGTTTTACTGCCGTAAAAATTCCATGTGTCTGCATCCGGTATTGTGGATAAAAAACACCATGCGCAAAGATCTTTATCTGACTTTTGAGGAGAATGCCGGAGGCACAGAAATATGTATCACTCCAAGGTATACATTGTTTTTCAAGGTATTTGCCGTATTCTGGTTCACTTTGCTGTCAGCTTTTGTGATAATGGCTGTTATTGCCGGAGAACCGTTTCTGCTTTTTCCGCTTTCTGCAATATTTGCGGCGGCAGTAGTTTTTCTGATAATATTGCGACGCTTTGCCAGAAATGATGAAGAGGCGATCAATGCTGAAGCGGTAAAATTGCTGACGTCTCTAAAATGAGGCAATCTTCAATTGCCGGCTGTTGTCAGAGCCGTCCGGCGGGTATTGTATTGGCGTGAGGGGGGATTACTCTGCATCCTGACCGTGGCGGTAAGCTGTCGGCGCACATCCGCAATGTTTCCGGAAGAAGTTGGAAAAATAGTATTCGTCTTCAAAACCCAATTCAGCGGCGATCTCTTTCACCGGTTTCACTGAGTTGCGAAGCATGACCTTTGCTGTTTCGATTTTTCTGGCCATCAGATACTGCATACAGCTCATTCCGAAATCCCGTTTGAAAATCCGGTATAATTGTGCCGGACTGTAATTGGCATGACGGCACAACATTTCAACAGTCGGCATTTTGCGGCAGATGAACTGCTCCAGATAAGAGCGGATGCGGCCGCTTGAGTCAGATACCGGTTCAGTCTGCCGGTTGCGGCAGGCATCGGAAACTGCCATGATGACCCTGAAAATTTCCTGCGCTCCGGCAACGGCAACATTTTCCGGATGATCTTTCAGATTTTTCAAGGCATTTTCAAAAAATTCTTTGACCGGACACCCGGGGAAATGATACAAGCCGGATAATCCGCACCCGGATAACAGAGGAAGAACCAGCGGGCCGGAAATATTGAACCAGATTTTTATCCACGGATCTTCTGAACTTGACGAATACTCGTGGATCGTATTTTCCGGTACGATGTAAACATCTCCTGCCTGCGGATAAAATTTTTTGCCGTTGACTTCCAGCACACCTCTTCCCTGACAGACATATTCGATCACTGTTATCCGGGAATTTTTCCGTTTCATGCGGTAATTTCCGTCACAATAGGAAACCCCCGCCAGCCAAACGGCGAGCGGTGAATCCGGCATCGGCGGTGGAAATGATATTATATCTTCTCTGGTCATACTTAAATATAGCATTACTGCTTCAGAAAAACAAGTTGTCAAATACAAAAAATGAAATGATTTTCTATCTTTTTGAATTTTTATTCCATTCTCAAAAAACTGGTTTGAATGTATATTAAACATCAGACAGACAACAATATTCCTTATTTGCCGGGGCAACTGCATCTGCATTGCGCCGGTGAATAAAAAATCAAAAAGGGAGAGGTAATCTATGAAAAGAAAAATCAGGACATTCACCTTGATCGAATCGCTGGTAAGCAGAGCAGTCTCATCATGGCATTTTTTTACCTGCAAACCAGCATATAAAACTCAACAAAGAAGTCCGCTTTTTTTGAAAAGGGGAGTGGGGTTTGGG
>JAZSIZ010000145.1:0-7200 GCA_045534015.1 Victivallaceae bacterium
GGCGGAATGGGCGGCAGAACGGATGGTTACGGAGCAAAATATGCCGTGTGCCACCTGTGGAGCATAACTTTTGGCGATGTGCCGCCCTGCCGGGCGGAATGGGCGGCAGAACGGATGATTACGGATGGTTACGGATGATTACGGAGCCAGATAAGCTTTATGCCACCCGTGGCAGGCTGGCGGTGTGAGTGGTTTGCAGGGCGTTATGCCTGTGGTATGCTGGCTGTACGGGTGGTTTGCAGGGCGTTACTTCCCGGGGAAAATCAACGCCGTTGCACAGTCAAAAGCACGGCTGGCATTCATCCCGGAAACAGCGTGCCGCATCCGTAAACATCCGTAAACATCCGTACTTATCCGTAAAACTCTCCGTAAAAAAAGAAAGATCAAATAATGAAAAACTTTTACAATACCATCATCATCGGCAGCGGTGCCGCCGGATTATGTGCGGCAGTGCGTCTGCATGCGCAAAATGTTTCCGACATTGCCATTTTCACCGAAGGCTTGAAAATGGGAACTTCCATAAATACCGGCAGTGACAAACAGACCTACTACAAGCTCGGCATTTACGGCAAAGAAGCTGATTCCCCGGAACTTATGGCACACGATCTTGCCGCCGGAGGAGCGATGCACGGGGATATTGCCCTGATCGAAGCAGCTCTTTCCATCCACGGATTCAGCCATCTGGTCAATCTCGGTGTACCATTTCCCCACGACCAATTCGGTCAATTCACCGGCTACAAAACCGATCATGACCCCAAACGGCGCGCCACCAGCTGCGGTCCTTACACCTCAAAAGATATGTGCCGCGCGCTGATAGAAGAAGTTCAACGGCGCAATATCCCGGTTTTTGAAAAATTTCCGGCAGTAAAACTGCTCACCGATAAAGACCGTACCCGGTGTATCGGAGCAATTTTCTGTCAGATGGATGACGGTACATTCCATGCTGTTCAGGCGGAAAATATCATCTTTGCCACCGGCGGCCCCGGCGGATTGTATGCAAAAAGCGTCTACCCCAAAGTTCACACCGGCGGCATCGGTATCGCTCTGGAAGCCGGAGCAAAAGCCTGCAACCTTGCCGAATCCCAATACGGTCTGGCTTCGATAAAATTCCGCTGGAATGTTTCCGGCAGTTACATGCAGACCCTGCCACGCTTTATTTCTACCGCGCCGGACGGTTCGGATGAAAAAGAGTTTCTGCGTGAGTATTTCGATTCACCGGAAGAGATGTACAAAGCCATTTTCCTCAAAGGTTATCAATGGCCGTTTGCCGCCGGACATGTTCCCGGATCATCACTCATCGATATATATACATATGTGGAAACTGAAGAACGCAACCGCCGGGTCTTCCTCGATTACCGTACCGATCCGGCAGATTTGAAAATCGATGCCCTTGACAATGAGTGCGCAACTTATCTGCAACGCTCCGGAGCAACCGGCTCAACTCCGCTTGACCGGCTGCTGAAAATGAATCAGCCGGCTTATGAATTGTACCGCACTCACGGTATCGACCTGGCAAAAGAGATGCTGGAAATCGCCGTCTGCGCCCAGCACAACAATGGTGGACTTGCCGGAAATATCTGGTGGGAATCGATCAATCTGCGCCACCTTTTCCCGGTGGGCGAAGTCAATGGTTCGCACGGAGTGACCCGTCCGGGAGGTTCTGCCCTCAATGCCGGACAGGTCGGAGCTTTCCGGGCGGCAGAATACATCGCAAATTGTTATCAGGAAAAGAGTTTTCCGGAAAGCGATTTTGCCGCCATCGCCGCCGGAGCAATCGATTTTCTGGAAAAAAGCAAGCTTCTCCCCGCTCAATGTGACTGGAAAACAGAGCGGCTTGAATTGCAAAAACGTATGAGTCTGGCAGGAGCATTCATCAGGGAAACACAAAAAGTTACCGACGCTCTGGATGAAGTTTACAATCAGTATGCCAGACTTTTCAATGACGGTCTGGGCGGATTATCCGGAAAAGATCTGGCAGAAACTTTATGCAACCGTCAACTTTGCACCGCCCAGATATTTTATCTGGAATCCATTCTCATGCAGATCGATTATATCGGCAGCCGCGGCGGTTCGCTGGTGCTGTCGCCCGATGGGGAAAATTTTTCAGATAAGCTCGGCGATATGTGGAAAATAAAGCCGGAAGTGACCGCTTACCGTGATCAGGTGATGTATATTTCTTACGCTGACAACGGTTATCCGGAAATCTCCTTTGAGCCGTGCCGGGAAATCCCCTCGCCTGACGGCTGGTTTGAAAAGGTCTGGCAGGAGTGCCGCAATAAGGAGATATACCGGTGATCTGCGATTTTTCCATTCTGCGTGAATTGCGCAAACTGCACAAATTGAGCATTGCTGAACTCTCGGTCAAAAGCGGAGTTTCCAGCAGTGTCATTTCCAAACTGGAACGGAATCAGAGTGCCGGAGAAATGGAAACCTGTTTCAAACTCGCCCGGGTTTTCGGTCTGACCTTATCCGATTTTATATCCCTGGCTGAAAACCGCACCAGTCACCGGACGGAAGCGGTCAGTTACAAATCCGGCGACTTCGTTTTCACCAAAGTGGATTACGGCAATATGCGCGCCATGCACGCCGTCGCTCCGGCAGGGGCAAAACTTTCCACGCCGTCACTTCACCGGGATGATTATGAACTTTTCTGGGTACTGAAAGGCAAAGTCCGTTTCTTCCTCCACAAAGAAATTTGCGAATTATCCGGCGGGGAATCAATCCAGTTCGATGCACTTCTTCCACACACTTACGAAGCACTGGAAGATTGTGAAATTATCATAACTCACCTTAAAAAAGGAAAGAGGTTCTGAATATGGCAAATAATTACGCAAAAGTGGCGCAATTCCGGACGCTGGAATCTTTCCGGGAATTTCTGAAAAAAGAGCAGATAAATATCGGTCTGGCAGACCTGCCGCCGCCGGAAAAATCCGCTCTGGCACAGAAACTTGAGTACAACAACAGAACCATCGGCAACCGCTGGGCAATACTCCCGATGGAAGGTTGGGACTGCACCGATGACGGAAGTCCCGGTGAATACACCCGCCGCCGCTGGCTCAATTTCGCTTCCAGCGGAGCAAAACTTATCTACGGTACCGAAGCCGCCGCCGTGATGCACTCCGGCAGAAGCAATCCCCGGCAGCTGATGGCAGCTCCCCATACGCAGGATGCGCTCAAAGAGCTTAATAGAGCAATGCGCAAAACTCACAAAGATAAATTCGGGCAGGATGATGATCTGCTTATCGGTCTGCAATTGACCCACTCCGGCAGATATTCCCATCCCAATGAGGCGGCAAAACTGGAATCGGTCACCGCTTACAGCAATCCTCTGCTGGATAAAAAGTTCGGCAACACCCCCGCCAATGTGGTCAGTGACAAGGAGATCGGCAATATCGTCAAACACTTCATTCAGGCGGCGGTGGTCGCTCAAAATGCCGGATTCGATTTTGTGGACATCAAACAGGCTCACGGTTATCTTGCCCATGAATTTCTTTCCGCATACGACCGCCCGGGACCTTACGGCGGCTCATTTGAAAACCGTACCCGATTTTTCCGGGAGATCGCCGGGGGTATACAGAAAGCCGCCCCGGGATTGGAACTTTCTGCCCGCTTGAGCATTTTTGACATCCGCCCCTTTATCAAAGGTGAAGACGGTGTCGGCAAACCGATGGATTGGGAGGGCGATTATCCTTACGCTTTCGGTTCGGATGCCAGCGGCATGGATATGGATGAAAATCTGACCGAAGTGGTAAAATTTGTCAAACTCATGCAGGAGTACGGCGTGAAACTCATCTGCGCCACTATCGGCAGTCCTTATTATTGTGTCCACATGCAGCGTCCGGCGTACTTCCCGGTGGCTGACGGTTACGAAATGCCCGCTCATCCGCTGTACAACGTTTACCGCCACATAAAAGCAGTCGCAAGACTTAAAGAGTTGTGTCCGGAAATCAAAGTGGTCGGCTCCGGTTACACCTGTTTGCAGGAGTATCTGCCCAATGCCGCCGAATATGCAGTTGCCAACAATATGACTGACTTTGTCGGTATCGGCAGAATGGTGCTTTCCTATCCGGATATGCCCGCCGATCTGCTCGCCGGAAAACCGCTCGACCGCTGCCGGATATGCCGGACTTTCGGAGATTGTACAAATGCCCCGCGCCACGGGATGATCTCCGGCTGTTATCCATTGGATCATTTTTACAAACAACTGCCGGAGGCAGAAAAACTTAAAGTTATAAAAAACAACAAAAGGTAATGCAAATGAGTAATTTTCAGGAAAATTGTGCCGCTGTCGTAGCGGCGTTGAGCGAAATCAAAATCGTCCCCGTGCTGGTGCTGGATGATGTTGTTTCCGGAGTGAAAATGTGCGAAATTCTGGTGGAATGCGGTCTGCCCGCCGCCGAGATCACTTTCCGCACCTCCGCCGCAGAAGCGGTGATCAAAGAGGCGGCAAAGAACTTCCCCCAACTCTATCTGGGCGCCGGAACCATTCTCAATACCCGTGACCTCGACCGGGCATTCAATGCCGGAGCCAGCTTTGCCGTTGCTCCCGGATTCAACCCGACTGTGGTCAAAGCCGCCGTGGAAAATAATTACGCATTCGCCCCCGGAGTCTGCACCCCCAGCGAAGTGGAACAGGCAATGGAACTGGGCTGCCGGTTCCTCAAATTCTTCCCGGCTGAAGCCGCCGGCGGTGTCAAGATGATCAAATCGCTCATCGCCCCATACAAACATCTGGGTGTCCGTTTCATGCCGACCGGTGGAATCACCGCGGATAATGCCATGGATTATCTTGCCGTACCCGAAATCGTCGCCGTCGGCGGCACCTGGCTGGGCAAATCCGCCGATCTGAAAGCCGGCAATTTTGAAGCGATCGCCGCCGGTGTCCGTGCCGCTGTGGCATTGAAAAACCGTTGAGGAAACTATGAAAATCGCACTTATCGGCAACCGGGGACATATTTCCTACGTCTTTGCCGGATTGCACCGGGTACCGGATGTGGAAATTTCCGCCATATCTTCCGGATGTGAAGATTCTCCGGAAAATCTGCTTGCCGCCTGCCGCCGTTTTGGACAGGATCCGGTCGTTTATGACAACTGGCGCACTATGGTCGATGAAACAAAACCGGAACTGGTTTGCGTGGATGGTCCATTTGAACTTCATGCGCAAATGGCAGCGGAACTGCTGAAAAAAAATATCCATGTTTTCTGCGAAAAACCAATCGCTCTGGATAGGGAACAACTGTCACTGATCGAAAATGCCCGGAAAAACTCCAAAGCACATATCCGTTCCATGGTCGGTCTGCGGTATTCAGATGCATTTCTGCATGCCTACAGATTGATTCAGAATGGAGCTGTGGGGAAAATAAAATTCATCCGTACCCAGAAGTCGTATAAACTGGGGAAACGTCCGGATTTTTACAAGCAGCGCAGCACCTACGGCGGTACGATTCCGTGGGTCGGCAGTCATGCAGTGGATTGGATGATTTTTTACTCCAAAGGCGAATTTGAATCTGTTACCGCTTTCCAGAACCGGGAGGATAATCAAAATCACGGCGATCTGGAAGTTGTCGCCCATGCCCTTTTCCGGATGAAAAACGGCATTATCGCCGATGCGGGGATCGATTATCTGCGCCCATCGACCGCAGTTTCCCATGGCGATGACCGGGTGCGTATCGCCGGAACTGACGGCGTAATCGAAGTCATCGGCAATCAGATCCGTCTGATCAATGACTCCGGAGATATTGTCATCAATCCACCTCCGGCAGACCGGGATGTGTTTTCAGATTTTATTCTGGAACTGACCACCGGCAGAACCGCTCTGGTCGATGACAAAGAAACTATGAAACTTGCTGAAGCGGTCATTCTGGCACAGGAGAGTGCCGACCGGGAACAAACAGTATTTTTTGAACAGGAGATCTTAAAATGAAAAAACAAGTCGCTCTGATCGGCATTTCCGGTTACGGCGGAAGCCACCTGCACTATCTGCTCACTCTTGCGGCGGAAGGATTGCTGGATATTGCAGCAGTCGTCATCCGTTCCAGAGAATTGGAAGCAGAACAATTGGCGAAACTGGATGAACATAACACAAGAGTCTATCTTGATGCCGATGAATTTTTTGCAGCTGAAGCCGGTAAAATAGATATGGTCTGCCTGCCGACCAGTATCGATTCACATGAGCCTTTCGTGCTGAAAGCTCTGAATGCCAAAATGAATGTACTGGTGGAAAAACCGGTTTCCGGTTCAGTGGAGTCAGTGAAGCGGATGATCGCCGCAGAAAAAGCAAGCGGCTGCTTCGTGGCGGTGGGATTCCAGCATTTTTATGCGCCGGAGATGGTATTTTTCCGGGAGCTGCTCCACTCCGGCATACTGGGAAAAATCACCGCCTGCGCCGCCACCGCCTGCTGGCCGAGAAACGACAATTACTACGCCCGTAACAACTGGTCGGCAAAACGCTCGGTCAACGGCGTGCAGATTCTGGATTCTCCGCTGAATAACGCCTGCGCCCATTATCTGAATATTCTGCTCTTTCTCAACAGTTCCAGCCGTGGTGTAACTGCCAAAGCGTTGGATGTCTCCGGCAGACTGCTCCGGGCGCGGCAGGAGATCGAAATGTTTGATACCTGCGATCTGCTCTACACGCTGGATAATGGCGTGAAAGCCAACGTTATGTTCACTCACAGCTGCAAAACTTTTGACGATGCCCAGATCTCTGTGGCATGCGAAAACGGTTCTATCTACTGGAAAGGCAATAACGAATGGGAAGTGCGTGACGGTGATAAAAATATTATTGCCCAAGGCACCGCAAGCAATCCCGGGGAAGCGATGTTCCGCAGAGTTGTCGCCAAACTGTATGATCCGGCAGTGGAGGTCTACACCCTTGCCAATGGCATGGAGCATGTTGCCTGCGTGGAAATGGCAGACAAAAACTGTACCATTGAAAATGTACCGTCGGTAAAGATCGATGGGGTCTGTGTGGTAGACGGTATTGAAAATGAGGTCAATGCCCGCAAATTGGATCTCATCTGAAAATCACTCTGCTGTATAAAAAAAATTATTGTCTCAATTTTTGTGAAAAATCTTTACTGCGGTGGCGCATCGTGGTCAATCTCGCGCCTTGCTCCTGCGCCGCAGAGGTCGAATACAGTCGTATACTCCCTCTGCGTACTCGTCGCAAAACCCGACCTTGTCGCACGCTGCATCCAC